>JBIKUM010000185.1:0-6412 GCA_044347585.1 Terrimicrobiaceae bacterium | reverse complement strand
GAATCCGTCTGGAGCATGCTCGTAGAAGGGTGGCTCGGGTCTTTCACTCTCCATTCGTATGTAAAGCTCGCCGCAACGCTCGCTGAGCGTCTCAAGGCACTGGGCGATGAGGGGCGAGGCTTCGTTGTCCCAGAAATCCAGATCCGGCGTGATGAGGGCGGCCCAAGTGGCGTGAACGATCGAGTCCTTGCCCTGCTCGAGCTGGGGAAGCGGTGTGCCGCCTGCTCCGATCTCAGCGCCGCTCTGGAGGTCGATGAGAGTGACTTTGTAGAGCTTGGGGCTGATGCCCAAGATAAGGCTTCGCAGCATCTGCACAGCCTGCTCGCGCCCTCGGGCGGTGGTGCTCAGGCGCGCCCATTCGTCTTTGAGCTCGACTCGGTGTTTGGGTCTCTGGACTCCCAGAAAATCGGCAACGATTCCCCTTCTGACCCGTGCTCGAATGGCTACGCGGGTCACTCCATTTTGCGATTGGCTGAGAAGTTCCTCATAGCTCTCGATGCAGCCATTGGTGAGAACGCGCAAAAGATCATCGGTGAGTTCGTAGTTTCGGACTGTGCTTTGGCTGTGGACTACGACGCCGATTGTTGTTTGAAGCGCCTTGGTGAATGCCGCCTGCAGGGCGCTGTCGGCATCGGTGCCTTCGCCTACAACTTCGACTTCATGAATCTCGCCAGTTTCCCCGGCCAAGGCCGCCTGGGAAGCGAGAAGGCCCAGCACGACTCCAGCAAATACAATCCGCCAAAGCTTTCTCATCGGTAAACAAGCCTCATGTCGAAAAACAGGCGTTCGGGGATTTCGCCTCCTTTGGGAAAACTCTTGATCTGGGTGGAGCCACCGGAGGGTGGCGGCAGGGCCTTGAAGACATGATCAAGCATCTGCCCATAGGCGAACTTCCTGCCAGCGCCGCCCGGGACGCGGATCCGGCAGGGCGTGGTCCCCACAAAGGCACCATTGAATTCGATACGCACGCCTGGTGGATTCGACTCCACAAGGATCGTGTAGTGGGGCTGGGGATCGTTGCCTGGATCGTATTTCGGTGCGGGCGGCGGCATGTAGAAAACCTCTGGCGGCAAGGCAGGAGGCTCGGTAGTGGTGCAACCAGCTGTGAGAAGGGTCAGCAAAAGGACGCCAGCCTTCCAAAGATCCCGGCTACTTGTCGGCAAGGTGTGTTGTTTTTTCATAAAGGATGCGACGAGGTCGATGTGGGATGGCGCTCAGTCGTAAATAACGCCGGGGTTCATTTCGCGGGGCGAATACCAAGTGATGCCGTGTTCCTCCTTGAGGATTTCTTTTTGTCGCCGCCAGATGAGATGGCAGGTGCCGAGATGCTCGTATTTGCCTCCCGAGACTTCTTGATGGGCCCGTTCTGCGGCTGCTTTGATGAGCGGGCCGATGTCCGGATCATCTCTGATCGGGTCGTAGAAATGGCGGATTTTAGGGTGGGTGTGTTTATTGGTCTGCCTGGCAAGCTCGCGACGGCGAAGGAGCTCGGGATCGGTGGGAGGCGGCGGAGGTGGTGGCGGCATCTTTGCCTGGAGGGCTGCTTGGGCGAGGGCTTCCTCGCGCTTTCGGCGCTCGCGACGACGCTTGAAGGGCAGCAACAGAATCCAAAGGGGAAACCAAATCGGGCTTGTGAGCGTGATCAACGCAGCAGCTCCAATTTTAACAAACAAGTCTTCGTGCGGTGACGGATTCCTCCGCTTGCCTTGAATGGAAAGATTAGGGGGCGGGAATTTCATCGCTGAGTGGGCGGCTGATTTTTCGGCACGAAACAAAACTCCTCTTGCTTCGCAGATTGGCTCTGGAAAAGGCGCTGCGGGCGGAGGCAGCGCGTGGCTGCTTGGATGGCGAATAGAATTTTAGTGATCATTTCGCCCGGAGCCTAACAAGACCGGTCGGACATCCGCTGGGGGAGGAAAAAATTTTCCACTTTTTAGCAACCCACGGGCGGGGCGCGGTTGGAGAAGAACTAACCACGGATTTCTCAGATGGGCACGGATGATCCCATCAATCTGGGATTGGCAGAAAAAAGCAAAAATCTTGCAAGCCTGCTTGCAGAGTTTTTGTTTTACCCTGCCCCATTCGCGTAGCGAATGCACCCGTGCCCGTTTCTTCGTATCCGTGTTCATCCGGGTAATCAGTTGTTTTATATTATTCTTTCCTGTAATATGATGTGACTTTTTAGTTAGGAGGGTGGGGGTATCCGCCTTCGCGCTTCGCGGCTGAGAAATGGGTCATGCGAGACGATGACCCTCCCGTTTGACGCGGCGCGCTGTCGCGCGGTTTTTGTGAAGTGTGGTCGAGATTTGTATGGCCAAGAGACTTGGTAATCTCTGCTCACCTTGTAGCCTCTTGAAAATCCCCTTCGACATATTGATGAATCAAACCCGCGATGAGAGCTTGGTAGGGAACCCCCTTTCTTGCAGCTTTTCGCTGGATTCCGAGCAAGTCATGGCTGCTAAGTCGGATGTTGATTCTTTTGTCCTTCTTGAAGGTGTTCTCCCCAGCCTCTCTGAGAAGCTTTAAAAGTTCATCAGAGGGGGGGTGCAAATTGAGTTCGCCGCTATCATACGCATCTGCCAGTTGCTTTTCTTCCTTATTCATTTCCGTTGATTTCTGTTAAGTAGTCTTTCGTTGCTTTTCGGTGGGGGAAGGCTGTTTTAAGAAAAATCGTATCGTTTTCTGTCACAAAAGGGACGAAAAAGATGTATCCATCAATAGGAATAAGAAAAACCCGCTGATTTGGATATTTTTCGGGATTCGGGTGGTCTGCTGTCTTCCAAAGTTTTCCTGCCGCCAAGAGCAATGCGATATCCTCGAAGGAAATATTTCGTTCCTTTCTCAGCCACTCATTTTTTTCGCTGTCCCAATCAAATCGCACTGCATCAAAGTGACTGCCTCATAGGCATCCAGTCAAATCATTTTAGCACAAAAAAACCGCCCGCGCTCTTGCGACGCGCGGGCGGTGGGATTTTCGGGAAACCTTACTTGGTTTCTTCGAGGGCGGCCTGGGCGGCTGCGAGTCGTGCCACGGGGACGCGGAACGGTGAGCAGCTCACATAGTTGAGGCCGATCTGGTGGCAGAACTTGACGGAGTCGGGGTCTCCACCGTGTTCGCCGCAGATGCCGAGTTTGATGTCTTTTTTCGTTTTGCGGCCTTTTTCGATGGCGATCTTCATGAGTTCGCCGACGCCGGTTTGGTCGAGGCTGGCGAATGGGTTTTTCTTGAAGACTTCGTTCTCGGTGTAGGCGCCGAGGAAGGCTCCCATGTCGTCGCGGCTGATGCCGAGAGCTGTTTGGGTGAGGTCGTTTGTGCCGAAACTGAAGAACTGCGCGGTTTGCGCGATTTCGTCAGCGGTTATGGCGCCGCGAGGCACTTCGATCATGGTTCCGACGAGGTAGTCAAATTTGATCTTCTTCTCGGCCATGACTTCCTTGGCGACGCGGTGAACGATTTCGACTTGGAGGTCGAGTTCCTTCTTGAAGCCGACGAGCGGGATCATGACTTCGGGCTTCACTTTGATCTTCTTCTTCGCCACATCGGCGGCGGCTTCGAAGATCGCGCGGGCCTGCATTTCGGTGATCTCGGGATAGGCGATGCCGAGGCGGCAACCACGGTGGCCGAGCATGGGGTTGGACTCATGCAGACTGTGCACGCGCTGGATGATGGTTTCCACCTTCATGCCGATGCTGCGGGCGAGGTCCATCTGCTGCTCTTTGGTGTGCGGCAGGAACTCGTGGAGCGGCGGGTCGAGGAGGCGGATGGTGGCCGGGAAGCCTTTGAGGGCTTTGAAGATGCCGGTGAAGTCTGCTCGTTGATAGGGCAGGAGCTTGGCCAAGGCGGCGCGACGGCTTGCTTCGTCGGTGGCGAGAATCATCTCGCGCATGGCGTCGATGCGGTTTCCCTCGAAGAACATGTGTTCTGTGCGGGTCAGGCCGATACCTGTGGCGCCAAAAGCGATGGCATTTTCGGTCTGCTCGGGCGTGTCGGCATTGGTGCGGACATCGAGCTTGGTGACTTTCGAGCACCAATCCATGAGCTGCTTGAAGTTTTTAACCTTCTCGGTTTTGAGAGCGGCTTTGTTGCCTTCGATGAGACCGGTGATGATCTCGGAGGGCGAGGTTTTGAGCTGTCCGGCGTAAACGCTGCCGGCGGTGCCGTCGATCGAGAGGAAGTCGCCTTCCTTGAAGACTTCGCCTTTCACAGTGACCGTGCGGGCGTTGTAGTCGATCTCGAGGGCCGCGGCGCCGCAGATGCAAACCTTGCCCATCTGGCGGGCAACGAGAGCGGCGTGCGAGGAGACGCCGCCTTTTGCGGTGAGGATGCCTTCGGCGGCGATCATGCCACGGAGGTCTTCGGGCGATGTCTCGGTGCGGACGAGCAGGACTTTTTCACCTTTCTCGGCGGCTTCAACAGCGCGCTCGGCGTTCATGTAGATCTTGCCGGAAGCGGCGCCCGGGCCGGCGGGAAGACCAGTGGCGATGACTTTGGCTTTCTTGGCTTCGGCGATGTCGAACACCGGCGCGAGGAGCTGGTCGAGCTGATCGGCAGGGTTGCGGAGGATCGCGGTCTTCCAGTCGATGAGTTTCTCTTTCACCATGTCCATCGAGAACTTGAGCGCGGCCATGGCGGTGCGCTTGCCGTTGCGGGTTTGGAGCATGAACAGCTTGCCTTCTTGGACCGTGAACTCCACATCCTGCACATCCTTGTAGTGTTTTTCCAGGATGGCGCGGACTTTCATGAGCTCGGCATACGACTTTGGCATGGCCTTTTGGAGCTTGCTGACGGGCTCCGGTGTGCGCACGCCAGCGACGACATCTTCACCTTGAGCGTTGATGAGGAACTCGCCGTAGAATTCGTTGGCGCCATTGGCCGGGTTGCGGGTGAATGCCACGCCGGAACCGGATGTTTCGCCGGTATTGCCGAACACCATGGCCTGCACATTGACGGCGGTGCCCCATGCGGCGGGGATGTTGTATTTGCGGCGATAGACGATCGCACGGTCATTCATCCAGGAACTGAAAACGGCTCCGACGGCGCCTTTGAGCTGATCCCAAGGATTGGCTGGGAAGGTTTTTCCGGTGCGGGTTTTGACGAGTTCTTTGAAGAGTTTGACGAGTTCCTTTTGGTCTTCGGCGGTGAGCTCGCTGTCCACAATTTCAGAGTGGTATTTCGCGTGCTTGAATTCGTGGATGACGGTTTCGAATGGTTCGTGGTCTTCGCCTTCGCGCTTTTGAACTCCGAGCACGACGTCGCCATACATTTGAACGAAGCGGCGGTAGCAATCCCATGCGAAGCGCTCGTTCTTGGTGGCGGTGGCGAGGGCCTTAACGGTCTCATCGTTGAGGCCGAGGTTGAGGATCGTATCCATCATGCCTGGCATGGAGTCGCGGGCGCCTGAGCGCACGGCGACGAGGAGCGGGAAGCCCTTCGCATCACCGAATTTCGTGCCCATGATTTTTTCCATGTTGCGCACGCCGGCTTCCATCTGGGACTGGAGTTCCTTCGGGTAGGTCTTTTTGTTGTCGTAGAAATAAGTGCAGACCTCTGTGGTGATCGTGAAGCCGGGAGGCACTGGGAGGCCGATGCGGGTCATCTCGGCGAGGTTGGCTCCTTTGCCGCCGAGGAGGGATTTCATTTTTCCGTCGCCGTCGGCTTTTGCGGCTCCGAATGTGTAGACGTATTTGCCCTTTTTCGGGGCTGCGCTGTTAGTGGACTTGGTGGTTTTTGCCATAAAATGGGACGGAAGGTTTAGCAAATGGTTTCATGCTGTCAACGCGATGCGTGCTGTGAATTTGGAATTTGTGAACATTTTCAAAATTGGCATTTCTTTTAGCTCGGCATTGGATAAAAAGCGCCTTCCCACCATCCCATGAAAACCATCTTTATCGGCACGGACAGCGGCGCAACCACCTCGAAGACCTGCGGGGTTTACGAAGACGGCACGCCGGTCACTTTGAATCTCGCGCAGAGTTCCACAAACGCCCAGCTCGGCACCAAGGCTGTGGTCGATGGGTGGATCGATGGCGTGGAAAAATTTCTCGCGGAAAACAACCTCGCTTGGGATCAGGTGAAGGGAGTCGGTCTTGCGATTCCCGGTCCCTACCTCGCTTACGGCGTGCTGGACCGCACAGCGAACCTCCCCGCGAGCTTTGAGGGTTGGAATTTTGTTTCTGATTACTCGGCCGCCATCGAAAGCCGCGCTGGCCGAAAAATCCCGCTCGTGGCGGGAAACGACGGCAACTACGGCGGAGTCGCCGAGGCTGCGAAAGTGCGCGGCGACAAAAAAGCGGGCGTCATCATGCTCGCGCCGGGTTCCGGTCTGGGGGCCGCCTACATCAGTCCTGAAGGCCTGCCGCTCGAGGGCGACACTCTGGCTGGCATGGAGGCGGGGCACATGCCTTCGCCGAT
>JBIKUM010000012.1:0-17996 GCA_044347585.1 Terrimicrobiaceae bacterium | reverse complement strand
CCACCTCGCTGAACAAACGCAATCCGGGACGCGGACAGATACTGTATTCCACCGCCCCAAGGTCCCCGGATATCATGATGGATTGCTCGCAGCCCTGCGGCCAGTCGTGCTCGTAGCCGGGCAGCTTGATGCCGTAGCTCACCGTGACCTGCGCCATCGCCCCGGATTGGTATCGCAGGATGGCGGAGGCGAAGTCCTCGCCCTCCATTTCCTTGCGCACGAGGCGACCGGTCATCCCGCACACATCGGAAGCCTCCCCGAAGATTTCCCGCAAGCGATAGATCAGGTGCCCCGCGCAATCGATCCAGACCCCTCCTCCGGTCTTCTCCCGGCTCAGCCGGAAATCCCATGGCCGGAAATCCAGCCACTGAGTGGACTTGGCCTGTGCGAACAATGGCCGCCCGATGAACCCCTCCCGTATCAGGGCGACCATGCGCTCGAAAGCGGGATGGAACAATCCGTTGTGCGCAACCATCAACTGCACCCCTGCCATCCGACAGACGCTGTTGATCTGCTCCGCCTCTTCCAAGGTTGCGGAGATCGGCTTTTCCAAAAATATCGCCTTCCCGGCGCGGGCGGCAAGCGTGACAAACTCCACATGCAAATCATGGGGTAAAAAGATGCAAACCGCGTCCACCTCGACCGTTTTCAGCAATTCCTCAAACGAGACAAATCCCGGCACCCCCCACTGCTGACTGCGTTGCTCAACCGCCTGCAGCCGCACGTCGCACACCGCCGCCAACCGGGCCCGCGATCCCGCCGCCTGGAGTGCCGCGTAATGCACGTCCGCCACACGCCCCACTCCCACAAATGCCAATGAGTATTTTTTCATAATTCCTTGCGAACCTCCGTAGCGAGATATTCCGCTAGCGTATCGAGATAAAAGTCCCCGCGTTCCGCGTCGGCCCCACGCTGGTCACCCAGGACGCCGTTGACTGAAACCGACTCCATGCCATCGCGCATCATTTCCTCGCAAAGCGTATCGAATGGCGCGGGGTTCCCCGCCTCCGCCTTGTCCATCCGCACAAGTTCCGGGCGCATGGCCAGCATCATGGATGTCTCAAACTCCCCCGCATGCGAACCCGACTGCGCGAGCGGAACCCCCCGCTCCAACGGCACCTTGTCCCATGTCTGGTTGATATAGTTTTTTATTTCCCGCAGCCCGCTGATCCGGCACCCCGGCCACTTGCCTTCCATCTCCCGCAACACTTCTTGCAAAATCGAAAAATTTCCGCCGTGGGCAACCCAAAAATACACCAGCTTGAATCCGCTCCGCATGTGGCTTTCCGCGATGTCGTGTAAAATGCCGAACACTGTAGTCCGCGATAGTGAAACCGTGCCCGGAAATGCCGCGTGTTCCGGCGAATGCCCCAGCGTCATCACCGGCCCGACCAGCGTCTTGCCCAACAACCGTGCGGCCCGTAGAGCCGTCTCGCACCCATGAGCATTGTCCACCAGCAAAGGTAATGCCGGGCCATGCTGCTCTGTCGCACCCAGAGGCACAATCACCGTGGTCCACCCAGCGGAAATCAAATCCGCGATCTCGCGGGAACTCAGCTCTTCGATATTTAAGTTTTTTTGCATAATGAAATTTTTGACTTATCGCAGATGATCCAGCTCGGAGGCGAAACGGTCGGCGGTCTGTCCGAGTTGACCGTAGAGGTGACAGTAGGACTTCATTCAGCACTCCAGTCGATGATCGCCCCGAGATATTGGGAGTGGTTCTTGACGAGGTCGGCGTAGAAATCGGTGATCTGCGACGGCGCGACCGTGTGGCGGATCAGCGGCTCTGCGTTCAGTCCGCCGTCCTCGACGTGCCGGAGCACCTTCGGCACTTGTGTGCCGAAGCCGACCGGGTTGTGGATGCTCATTTGTTTGCCGTGGCATGTGTCCCAGTTGACGACAAACTTGTCTGGATAGTAGCCCGAGAGGCTCAATTCGCTCCATGGCCCGAGCGTGGCCAGCGCCAAGTCAAAGATTTGCTGGTTGCCGGTCGTGTCGACCGCAAATTTCATGGGGCCGAATCCCAGCTGCTCAACGGCTTCTTTGATCTCACCCTCCGTCGGGGCGCAAACGGCATCGAAGCCCATGGCCTTCGCTGCATCGCGCTTCCACTCCGAACGGTTCACCCCGATGACACGGAGGCCATAGAGCTGGCCGAGCTTGCCAGCCAACTGACCAAGCATACCAAGCCCGAACACCCCGAGCACCATTCCCGGGTCGACTTTCATTCGCGCGATGCCATCCATGCCGACCGCTGCCAGAGCCGCATAGGCTGCGGTCTTGAGCGACGGCGTCCGCGGCGAGAGCTTTACCACATCGGCCGCCTCGGCGACCGACTGCCGGGCGTGGCTGCCGCCGGCCAGATGAGTGATGCCCCAGAGCCCGCCGCCATTGGTGAAAACGAGATCGCCGACCTCCAGGTCGCGCACGAGACTTCCCACCTTCAATACCTTGCCGACCGCTTGGTATCCGGTCACAAACGGACGCGGCATGTAGGCCGCCCGCCCGCTCGTGCAGTCCCCTTCGGTGCCGCAACTGATGCCGCTGATCAGCGTCTCGACCAGCACCCGCGTTTCTGTCAATTCCGGCAGATCAATCGGCTCCAAACGCGCCACGTGATCAGCCCCAACAATAATCGCTTCTGTTTTCATCGTGTATTCTTTCAGGCGTTCGTCCAATCGAAGACCAACGAGAAGTTGTTGTTTTTGTCATCGCGAAGCGCGGCATAGGCTGTAGGTGCCTCGGTGAACGGCACCACCCGCCCCACAAAATCCGAAGCGCGAATGACGCCCCGACGAATTGCTTCCACGACGCTCTGCCTGTCCTCGATGCCGTGGTCGGCCGGCGTCAGGATGGTGAGCCCTTCTCCCGCAAAAAAGTCGAACGGATTGATAGAAATCTCCTCCAGATAACCTGCCTGAAAGACCAGACGCGACCACTGGCCGGCGTAGAACGACATCGGCTCGACGCGATACTCCCCGCTGAATGCCTGCGGTTTGCGCCTCACCAACTGGCACGCCAATTTAGCTCCCGGTGTCGTCCCCGAACTTTCCACCACGATGTCAGCCCCGCCGTCGCAGAGTGTCAGAATTCGCTCCGCAGCATTCCCATCGGCGATGTTGACCTCCGCCGCTGCTCCCCACGCCAAGGCGCGTTCCAAGCGCTTCGCTTCCAGATCTGCCACGATAACGCGGCAACCGCGCGCGTGCAGCCATGCGGCAGAAAAGGCCCCGATGACGCCCTGCCCAAGCACAACCGCCGTCTCGCCGGGTTTGGCCGCCGCCGCCTGCACCCCGCGGTAGCTGATCGAAGAAACTTCGGTGATGATGTAATCGAGCGGCTTCGCACCGCGAGGGAGCACCACCGGACGATCCTCGCCGGTCGTGACATAAACATGCTGGCTGGCTTGGCCGCCCCACTGGGACTTGATCCCCGGGACCGCACGCGGGTTGCGCCCGCTGATCAGATCGCCGACACAATATCCCTTCACCTCCGCCCCAACGGCGGTGACTTCCCCGATCACCGCATAGCCAGGAATGAGGGGGAAATTTTCCGAAGCGCCGTAGTGGCCCCCGAGCACGCGCAGCTCGGTGCCGGTGGAGACCATGGTATAGAGCGTGCGCACGACGATGTCCTTGTCGCCACACGGTCCGAGTTGAAATTCCGAAGTGGTTATTTTCCCAACGCCTTCGAAGACGATGGCCTGAATGGTGTTTTGGGGATTTTGTTTCATGAGCAGATGAAGCAGTGGGATTTTTTACTTGCTTATTAGAGATTCGTGGGCTCAGCCGAGGCCTCGCTGCGCACAGAAAGCTCGTCCTCCTGTTTTCGTTTCCAGTTGAAATAGACTTTCACGGTGACAATACCGGCCAGGAGGTAAAAAAAGGACGACCAGAGATACGCGCCGCGGTTGAATTGCAGCCAGTCGAAAAACGGGGCAACCAAGAGCGGGCTCAAGACCATGATGATGGTCTGGTAGAAGAACGCTTGGGCCGAGCAGAACTGCCCCAACTTCTCGCGCGGAAAGAGCTGCACGGTCACGGCTCCCAACGCCACTCCAAAGACAAAGACGTTGATCCCGATCAGGGAGGCCATAACCGCCGCAGAGACTTTATCGGTCACGACAAAAAACGAAACCAGGGCCAGCAGCGACCACACAAAAAACGCCAACGGCACAACCCGGATCGGCTTGAAGCGATCAATCCACGCTCCGGCCGAATAACCCAGCAGCACGCCAAAAATACTCACCGCAGTCGACCCCATCCCCTGAATCCATCCGGTCGTGCCCAAGTCCATCCCGAGATCCTCGCGCAGATAAAAAAACGCGTAATTGCTGCCGACATTCCCCATTTGGAAAAAGAGCGTGCCGACAAAAATCCAAAGGTAGTAGGGCTTGCTGTAGCAATCCTTCACGTAATCCAAAAAGGGCTCCAGGAGACTCTTCGTTTGTCGAGGTTCCGGCGGCGGATACTCGCCCTCTTTCACCATGATCAACGTCAGCACATAGATCGCCGTGCAGACCAACGAGACCCCGATATAGACTTCCTTGGGATGCTGCTCGGCGTAGCCGATGATGAAGAAACTCCATACCATGCCGGATGCAACCGCAACGACCCTCCCAATCGCATTAAAGCGCCCGAGCACATTTTCTGGAACCACATCCCAGTAAAGATAGCTGAAGATCGCCGCCATCACCGCAGCGAACATGCCGTCCACGATGCTGGCGATCCCGATAAACAGCACCTCGCCATTGATCGGTATGCGATTCAGAATCCCGGCCGCCCACTCGAACCTCATCAGAAAATGGTAAAAATCCGGCGCAAAGGGAATGCTGATGACGGTGAGCGCGGCAATCGGCGCGAAGACGAGCAGAAACGGTCGCCGCCTCCCAAAGGGCGAGCGGAACCGGTCCGACCAGGTGCTGAATACCGGATTGATCCACATCCCCATGAGTCCTCCGACCGTCGCGAAGGCCGCGATGAGCGTGTAGGACGCCTCCCGATCCCGCATGAGGACGCGGGTCAGGGCGTTCAGTTCCTCCCCAAGGAAGTAGGTGAACTGATTCCACATCAGCCAGAAAAACAGGACGTAGAGCGCCCGCTTATCGTAGGTCAGGGTGCCGACCGAAAATTTGTTGTGATGAATATTCGTCATCTCTTGAAGAGTTGGTTCAGAATTTTAAGGAGGCTGAGATGCCGATCGTCTTCGGTATGGTGTGGAAACACATTTCGACAGGCTGTTTTTGTGCAGGTCGCAATGGAATAAATTTAGGCAACTACCTTATGTGAGTTTTTTGAAAAAAGCAAGCCAATGGGTGTAAATTTTATTTATGCCGGTTATTTTCAAACAAGCATTTTTTTCAAAATAAAAGCGGGACTTTTTCTGCACGGATTTTACTCCTCATTTTCATTGGGTCGGTGGCTTGATCGCGTCCCGCTGCGTGGGCTCTGGCTCCGCTGGCGATGCCAGTCTCTAAAGTTGGGATTTTTGGAGGCCTTATCCGACAGCCTGGCTCTTGGCAGGCCGATCTGAAGGTGGGGTGCTATCCAAAACAACGCTTTTTTGAAAGGGAGGGGCTGTGCTTTTCCTGAAAACCAAATCCGGCTGCAGCAGGATGTTCTGCGAAGCTTTTGCCCTGCCCTCGATCTGGTCTACCAGCAAACGCATCGCCTGGCACCCCAGTTGCAGCGGATGCTGGTCAATGGTTGTTAGCGTCGGGGTCACCATGGCCGAGAAATCCAGGTTGCCACATCCGATCACGGAAACATCTTCAGGCACTCGAAGCCCCCTTCGGCCCAACTCCTGGACTGCACCCAAGGCGGCGAAATCCGAAGAAGTGATCAGAGCGCTGAAGGAAATGTGTCGGTCGAGAAGAGTCGAAATGGCGCTCTGGCCGGATTCAAATTCGAAGCCATCCCCGGTCAGCAGGTCGTCATCCGCATGAATCCCAGATTCGAGCAAAGCCTTCCTGTAGCCTTTTAACCGTTCCTGGGCCCCGGGATTCTCGTGATATCCTTTGAGGAAGGCGATGCGACGATGCCCTAACTTCAAGAGATGTTCTGTAGCCACGCGTCCAGCTTCAAAATTGTCGCTCCCGACAAAGTGGGTCTTGACGCTTTTAATCGGCACATCCACTACCACAAAGGGAACTTTATGCTGCTTCAGGGACTGATAAGCCAAGGGGCACGCCATCGAACTGCTCGCAACAATCATGATCCCATCGACACGGTATTCACGAAGAGCGTTAATTTCCTTTTCGATGTGTTCGGCTGCACAGTGACTCTGGCAAAGAAAGCATTGAAACCCGTGGTCTCCGGCCTCTTGCTCCGCTGCTCTGACGATTTCACTGTAAAAATGAAACCCCGCATTGGGCACCACGATTCCCACAACGTGAGTGCGGTTCGCCCGAAGCGCACGCACCAATGCATTCTTGTGATATCCATTATGATCCAATGCTTTAAGTATGCGATTGCAGGTCTCTGCACTCACCATGTGAGTCCTTCCGTTGAGCACATGACTAACAGCTGAGCGAGAGACCCCTACCTCTTGGCTGATTTTCGTTTGCGTAACGCCCATGAGTCTAAATTATTTACATTTTATTTTTTTTGCAAGCTTTTCCCTGTATTGCTTCAAATAAACTCGGAAGGCGCGATTTCGACACGACTGCCCTGTTCCACTTGGCTCGCTTGACGGCGGCTTCGGCTGCTTTGATGCGATCCTTCGGAGCGATCTTCTTAGCCGCATCGCTCAGCTCGAATTTTTTGTAGCGCCCGCTGCGAATGATCGCGATCTCCTCCTTGCGAATCGGGTGAGCGGCTGAAGCAGTGAAGCAGTGAAGCAGTGAAGCAGTGAAGCAATCGCCAAGCATCTCGGCGAACATGACGCCGCACTCGAATACGACAGTGAAGACCGCAAATACCTGCGGCAACTCTTCGTGCAGCACGCATTCATCTTGAACGCCATCGAGTCGGAGCCCGAGTGTCAGGCCCTCGTTGAAAAAGTGATGACTTCGTTCATAGAAGCGCAGCGGGTCGAGTTAAAACCTGCCGCAGACGAGAGCCCCAAGATCATAACCCCCGACAGGTTTTAATATGGGAATGGCTAAACTCAGCCCCGAGGTCAAGAAGGCCAGGGCAGAAAGAAAGAAACGCAAAGCCCCGCGAGTGGCCGACTGGGTTGCGATCCGCGCCCTCTATTTGGGCGGTATGAAGTCTGAGGAGATCGGGCAGAAGTTCGGCGTGACTGGCAACTTGATTCGCGCCCGTGCCCATGACGAGCGGTGGTTTGAGGTCGCCCTAGAACAGACCCCGAGGATGGTTGTGGACAAGATTATGAAGCAGGAAGCCGAGGCGACCGGAGCCATGCTTACTGAGATATGGGCCGAGCGGGGGAAATTGATTCGAGAAAAAGAATTTCGCATCGCCGAGAAAGCCGCAACTCATGCTGAGATGATGGATGACACGACCCTTCTCAACAAGATTGACAAGGTCAAAGTCGCTATCGACATGGGCCGTCGCTCCACGGGGCTTGATAAAGTCGAAGCCAATCCGAACGCCGTGAACATCGCCGTGCTTGGCGACATCGGGATGTTTGAGAACGAGGCGAACGCTTTTAAAAAGGTAAAGCCCGTCAACCCCCAGAGTAGTCAATTTCGGCAAACTGGTAAGCCGTGAGTGCCATTGAGGAGTCAGATATGTTATATGCTACCCCGCCAAGCATACCTCAAACCACGGAGGCGGGAACTTCCACCCAGCCATCGAACTCCTCGGGAGCCTTGAGGATGATCTGTTCCTGAATGTCCTCTTCGACTCGGTCTTCACGCCCTAGGTAGTTGACCTCTCGGTGAAGTTTGACCTTCGCCGCTAGGTCTTGAAGCGATGAACCCCTGAAGCGAAAACCCGTGGAGGGTTCTTCAAAGTTCCATCCTCCAGGGGGCCATTGATTCGGATTCTTGAGGCGTCTCATAGTGGGGTGTCCTTGGCTCGCTTGACGGCGGCTTCGGCTGCTTTGATGCGATCCTTCGGAGCGATCTTCTTCGCCGCATCGCTTGGCTCGTATTTCTTGTAGCGCCCGCTACGAATCATCGCGATGTCCTCCTTGCCGATGCGATTGGCTTTCAGAATTTCCTCGGCCTTCTTCGGAGAGATTTTGCCCAGCCCGATAGCGGCCAGCACATCGTCGCGGAAATCAGCGGTGAGGCTGTAGGTCGCTTCGTTGGCACGTTCGTAGGCATCGGCGATTTCTTCCGGCGAGCGAGTGCCCTTGGAGTTGAACTCGCGGGTGAAGAGGGAGGAGGCATCGCGGATGTCGCGGCTGAACTTTGAAGCCTTGAAGCCAAGAGCCGCTTCGACATTGACCTCGGTGATGCGCTGCCCTGCTGCCAGTCCCAAAAGTTCGTTGGCGAGATTGTAGGCACGTCCGCTGTCGCTCACAGCCCCCGCTCCTGCCTTCAAGACTCGGCCCGCGACATCGAATACCCCAGGGCTGAAAGCCTTCCAGAGCCGCTCGGTGGTCTTCGCCGCCATCGACCAGCCCGTGACCTTCGAGAGCGCCCGCACCCAAGCGTAATTGTCGGAGAGTCCGTTTTGCGGGAACATCTGGTAAAGCGCCTCCACGAGAAGCTTGTCGCCGTGAAGCCCTGCAAGGGGAGCCAGTGATTTATTGTTGTCAGAGGAAATTTTCAGGTAGCCCCTAGGGCGCCTGCTTCAAGGCCGTCGTAGAGCCAGCCTTCTTTTAGGCCCAACCCGCGAAGGTCGGAGAGGAACTGGTGGTTAGCTACGATAGAGGACATCTTCATCACGCTCTTGGCGTAGTTGATCGTAGGGCCTTCGTAGCGGCCCCAGAGGGCTTGAATCTCGGGGAAAATGTTGCCGCGAGTGTCGAAGATCGAGAGGTCTTTTTGCCCAGGGATGCGCCCGCGCAAGATCACGCTGCCCATGCCGTCTTCGCCGATAGCGAGGAGGTCGTCTATGGCTTTGTCGATTTGCTCCTGCTTTGCCGTGCCCTTGGTCTGCGCCTGGGCGTTGGCATCGATTTCGATCTGGCATGTGAGTTCAGCAGCCTCTTTTCTTCACCAATTTAGAAAAAAGATACGCACATAAAGGTTCCTCGCTAAATATGCGTATAGAACAACCCTCGGTAGTGGTTCCTAGGGTTTTTTCTTACTCCGAAGGAGGGGGGTTTAGCGGCAAAAGGGGGGTGTTATTAACTTTTGCCAAAAATTAAGTAGCTCCGAAGGAGCGCATTACAACCAAAAGGGGGGTTTGGGGGGGGGGGGAGGGGGTAAGAGATAAATTAAAAAAACTACAGGAAAAAACTAGGAATAGCCCTAATATATATACTTTTTTTAAATAGTAGAATAGGACAAACCCCCAACCCCCCCTTAGAGGGGTTAAAGTATTGCAATCGGATAGTTTAAGTGTGGGGGGTTATGGTCAAAAATGCCCCCCCTCAAACCCCCCTCTTTTCTAAACCCCCCGCTTGCGCTCGGCCCCTCCACTCGGCCTAAAAATAAATATGCGTATAAAAACAATCCCCGCTTGTTGCGAGCCTGATTTCCATTAAGTATTTTGTTATAAGTGTTTTGTTATGTGTTCCGAAAGTTGCATTTTGTATTTTATTTATTTTCAACTGTTTGCAAAATGCTACCACCACGGCGCTTGAAAAGTTAATAACCATTCCAAAAAAGCATAAAAATTTAAATATATGAAAATGATATAATTATATGTTTCCTGCGTTGATAGGCAGGGACCGTGGTGGGTAAAAGAGGATACGGGTTTACAACCCGTGCTTTTTATTCTTATGTTATTCGCTTCGTGATACTTATTTTTTCGTTTTTTCTTTGCGCCATTTTTTATCAAAGATTCCAACGATTCTTGGTTGCAGAAGTTCCGTTTTTCGGTAAAACATGAAATATGACAGCGACACTTCAGTTAGGTTCCAGAGGAACATTGACCCTTCCTAAAAAAATTCGCGAAAAGTTTGGTTTAGCCGGGGAGAGCATCGTTTCGGTGGAGGACACGGCAGAAGGAATTCTTATTAGACCAGCCGCAGTTTTTCCCATGGAGATTTATTCAGAGGAACGCATCGCTGAATTCGATGAGCAAAACAATGCAGCCATCGCCGACATCTTCAAAAGCCAACCGGCTTGAAAATGCCGATGAAAATCTTTTTGGATGCGAATATCATTTTCTCCGCATCGCAACTTCAAAGCCCTTCTTGGCACCTCTTGGACCGACTTTCTAGGAATGCGACTTTAATCATCCATCCGGCGGTTTGGGATGAGGCCGAACGAAATCTCCTTCGCAAACGACCAACTTGGTTTGCCGGGTTGGATTACTGGCGTGAGCGCATTATTCAATCCACGGTGATTGGTCCTTGTCCCGATGCGGGACTTCCGCCGAAGGACGCGCCAGTCCTGGCCGCTGCCATAGCGTCAAGAGCAGATCGTCTCCTGACTGGTGACCTCAAACATTTTGGCCATCTCTATGGCCGAACTCTCCAAGGTGTCCTCGTCGTTTCGCCCCGATTGCTTTCGGAGGAAATCGTCAAGCTGGGCTGGACCGGTGCTGATCAGAGCCCCATTTGATCGAAAAAAAACGCAGGCAATTTCGGGGGTTTTATACTACACACTCATTGCATGTGACTTGCGTAAATTAGACACAGTCCGTTTCCAAAAATCCTGACACAAAAACAAATTGCTTTCGGATTTTTTTATGTTCCTGGCCCTGAGATCAAGCGCCAGAGCGGCCCTGACGAAATGTTCTTGAAATCGTATAGTCCACCAACCAACTCGAGCTCCATGCCCGTCTCAACTAAATTGAGGATGCGCGTCCACTCATGAGTGAATCAGTGCGACTTGATGATCCGGTCGTGCAGTGGACTACCAGAAGTTAGTTTTCTTTTGAGTGCCGCTGACGAAGATTCCTTCTTGATGACCTGAGCCACTGGTCGGTGAATTTTTTCTGAAGTTAATTATGAACGATTCTGGACAAAGTCTGTCCAACTCTGGACAAAGCAATTTCATGGTTTTTACATCACGTTTTCATTCAAGTAATTACAAATATTCATATACGGGTTCGACTCCCGTCGCCTCCACCCTTCGCTCGCAGCGCAGCAAGAGCGAAGGCTGTCACGCCGGAGTCGGCGACAGCCGCGTGGGTAGCTCCCACCATCATAACCTTTAGCAAGATGGCGAAGTTGCTGGGTTTGAAAACTTGCCGATTGTGATTAGGCACGTTACCGCTTTTGCACATGGACACAATTTCTCCACTGCACAAATGAAGGGCGTGATTTTTGATTGGGACGGCGTGGTGATTGATTCTTCGGCGCAGCATGAGCGCTCGTGGGAGATCCTTGCACAGGAAATTTCGAAGCCTCTGCCTGAGGGGCATTTCAAACTCGGGTTCGGGAAAAAGAATCAAGTGATCATCCCAGGAATTCTTCAGTGGGCTTCGGATGCGGAGGAGGTCCAACAGTTGGCAGACCGGAAAGAAGAAATCTACCGAGAACTCGTGAAGCAATCCGGCGTGCATATCCTTCCCGGCGCGAGGGAGCTTCTTGCCGCCCTGCGCGAGGAGGGAATTCCCGCAGCCGTGGGATCTTCCACGCCCCGGGGAAATCTCAACGCCATTTTCGCAGCGACCGGCCTGGATGAGTATTTCCAAGCAGTGGTCTGCGGGGATGATGTGACGAATGGCAAACCCGCTCCGGATGTATTCCTGCTGGCCGCCGAAAAACTCGAACTTCCTGCATGCGACTGCCTCGTCATCGAGGACGCCCATGCGGGAATCGAAGCCGCCCAGCGCGCAGGAATGCGCGTGCTGGCCGTGGCTACAACAAATCCGTTGCAGGACCTGCATATGGCAACCGATGCGGTGGAATCCCTCGCAGGAGTAACTCCGGCACGACTGGCGGCCGTTTTTAAACTCGTTCAGTCATCGTAGCCAAGCCTCCTGCGCCACTTTCCGGGGTCTTGGGAGCAATGAAATACGGAGTAAATAACGAGACCTTCAGGAGTCGGTTCGTAAAAAATTTCAAACGGAAAACGCCGAATGAGAGCCCTCCGGAAATCATCCAAGGCGCATGGAAATAGTCTTGGATTTCTTAATACCAGGAGGAGGCATGCTTCAACACAGCGTAGGAAATCTTCACCGAGTCCAGGCTCGCGCTCCTCATACCAAGCGTAGGCCTCGGCGACATCATCCGTCGCCCCGGGAGTGAAGATAACTTTTTCAAGCATGCAAGGAGCGCGCGCATTTTTTGACATCAGTCCACGCGATTCCTGAAGCAGGATTTTGCGCGTATGCCTCCTTGCGGCGACGGAGTTCGTTGCGCTTCGCGTCGGAAACAGGATCGGCATTACCTTCTGCAACCAAGCTATCCCAAATGTCTTCGACAAGCTGAAGGCGCTCGGCCCGGCCCAGTTTGAAGATCGGCGCGAATTCGGTGTTCATGGGACTAAAATGGAGGCATTGACTGCGTATTTCAAGACAGAGTCGAAAGGTTCCGATCCTCCAGACGGGAAGGCAAAGTTTACTTCGGGCCTTTGGATTTCTTCGGGAACTTCTGCTTGGGTCCAGCTTGGTAGTCTTTTTTCGAATCCTGAACGGGAGCCAGTGAGATCTGAATGTCGCCGGAATTTGTTTCGATGAGGCGCGGGCCGTCGCGGAGGACGTCCAGAAATTGCTGGGGCACTTGGGCGAAAGATTGACCTGGTAAGATGTCGATGATGCCTACGGAGCGGACGGGGAGGCCCAGCGAGTCTTCGAGGAGGCCGATGATGTCGCGAGGCGAGATGCGGGTTTCGCGACCGGCGCTGACTCGCACCCACTGCATGCCGCGCGAGGCGGGGCGGAGGTTCGGCGAGGAATCCTGGAAATGCTCGGCGCGCGTGGGTGCGGCTTTTTTGCGGGGTTCTTCGATTTCCTTTTCCGGTGCGGTCTCTGGGCCTGCGAGAAGCTCAAATAGAGCGGCAGCGATGTCGGTCGAGTTGTAGCCTTCCCCAAGCAATCGGTCGGTGAGAGCCATGGAGAGGTTGCCGCGATCGAGCACTTCGCGCACTTTTTGAACCATGGCCTCGGCGCGGCGCTCTTCGACCTCGCCAGCGGTAGGAATTTTCCCTCGCAGGATTTTCGTGCGGGTATAGCGCTCGATGTGCTGGAGCTTGTAGATGTCGCGGCCGGAGACAAAAGTCACGGCCATGCCCTTGCGGCCTGCTCGCCCGGTGCGGCCGATGCGGTGCACATAATCTTCGGAGTCGTAAGGAAGGTCGTAGTTCACGACGAGTTCGAGTTCGTCGACATCGATGCCGCGCGCGGCGACATCCGTCGCCACGAGGAACTCGAATTCCGCCTTCTTGAATTTGTTCATGACGCGCGTGCGCTGCGCCTGAGCGATGCCACCATGAAGACGATCGGCGGAAAATCCCTGCGCGATCAAGTCGTCGGCAAGCTCATCCACCATGCGCTGGGTGTTGCAAAAAATGATGCCGAGTTTGTAGCCGTGAAAATCGATGAGGCGAAGGAGCGCCTCGAATTTCATGCGCTGGGGCACTTCATAATACCACTGCTCGATGGCCGGAACCGTGAGTTGCTTCTGCTCGATTTTGACGGATTTCGGCTCGTTCGAGTGACGCTCGATCAGGTCGCGGATCGGCTTGGAAACTGTTGCAGAGAAGAAAACGGTCTGTCGTTCATCCGGAGTTGCGGATAGGATTTTTTCGATATCCTCGCGGAAGCCCATGTCGAGCATGCGATCAGCCTCGTCGAGAACGACCATCTTGACCGTGCCAAGCTGCAGTGTGCCGCGCTCCATGTGGTCCATGATGCGGCCTGGTGTTCCAATCACGATCTGGACGCCTTTTTTGAGTTCGAAAAACTGGCGTTCGTAGGAAGCGCCACCGTAGATCGGAACAGCATGCATGCCGCGTTTGTGTGCGGAGAGTTTGTGAACTTCGTCTGCGACCTGAGTGGCCAACTCGCGCGTTGGGCACATGATCAGAACCTGCACCGATCGGTCGGAGGCCACGCAAAGCTCGATGGCGGGGATAGCAAATGCGGCTGTTTTTCCTGAACCCGTCTGGGACTGGCCCACGACATCATGCCCTTCGAGCAAAACAGGGATCGCAGCGGACTGGATGGGTGAGGCTTCCTCGAAACCGAGATCGGCAACGGCTTTTAAAATCTCGGGCGAGAGGCCCAAATCCGCAAAATTCAACTTAGTCATCCAACATCACTAGCGTCCGCGAGCGTCCGCGTCACGGGAAACCCTGCGGCACTACTTCGAAAGCTCGAGCATCCGGCGCACCGAGTGCTCAGCTTTGGAGCGGACATCTTCGGGAATCTCGATGCGAGGCTCGAGGTTGGCGAGACAGTCGCGCAGCTTCTCAAGCGTATTCATTTTCATGTAGCGGCAATCGGCGCAGGCGCACGAGTCGGTTGGACCCGGAATGAAATTCTTGTTCGGCACCTCGCGGCGGAGCCGGTGCAACATGCCGCTCTCGGTGACGATGATGAAATCCTTGGCAGGATTGTCGCGACAGAAGGTCACCATTTTTTCCGTGGAGCACACTTCGTCGGCAAGCAAGCGCACAGCAAGCGTGCACTCGGGATGAGCGACGACCACGGCATTGGGAAATTCGGCTTTAATGCGGTTGATGCTGTCGCGGGTGAACTCGATATGGACATAACAATTGCCGCGCCAGAGGTCCATGTGGCGAGCGGTTTTTTCCATCACCCAGGCGCCGAGATTCTGATCTGGAACGAAGAGGATGTTTCGGTCCTTCGGGGCGGATTCGACGATTTTGACAGCATTGCCGCTCGTCACGATCACATCGGCGAGCGCCTTCACGCCCGCGCTGCAGTTGATGTAGGCGATGACATAGTAATTTTTATCCCTGTGCTCCTCGAGAAACGCGGCCAGCTTGTCCGCAGGACAGGAATCCGAGAGCGAGCAGCCGGCATCCATGTCGGGAATCACGACGGTTTTTGAGGGGCTTAAAATCTTGGCCGTTTCGCCCATGAAGTGGACGCCACAAAAAGCGATGACATCGGCATCCGTCTCCGCCGCTTGACGGCTGAGTCCCAGAGAGTCCCCAACAAAGTCGGCCACCTCTTGGATAGCGGCGATCTGGTAGTTGTGCGCGAGAATCACGGCATTGCGGGAGCGCTTTAGCTCCATGATTTCCGAAATGAGGTCGGTCGAGACGGCTTGCATAGGGCTGACGATGCGCGATCCTCGGCGAGCAATCAAGCGGGGTCTTTTGCCTTGAATACCCCCTGCCTTGACTCGGGGGGCGAGGGGTAGTTTGATCCCGCGATGGCCACTGTCTCACGCGAGAGCGTGCGGGAGATTCTGCATGAGTTTCTCGCTGGAAAAGGACTGCGCAAGACTGCGCAGCGGGAGGCTATTATCGAGGCCGCGTTCGGCACGAACAATCACTACACTGCCGAGGAGCTTCTGGAGATGGCGCGTGCGATCGACCGCTCGGTGTCGCGGGCCACTGTTTACAGGACGCTTCCTTTGCTTGTGCAAAGCGGACTGCTGCGCGAACTCGATCTGGGTGGTGACACAAAAATCTACGATCCGAACTTCCTGGAACATCCCACGCACAACCACTTGGTCTGCGTGGATTGCAAAAA
The DNA here is from genome assembly GCA_044347585.1 of Terrimicrobiaceae bacterium. GTDB lineage: Bacteria > Verrucomicrobiota > Verrucomicrobiia > Chthoniobacterales > Terrimicrobiaceae > UBA967. The sequence continues at coordinate 2,352 of JBIKUM010000012.1, read as the reverse complement.
AATTATCGAATTTGAAGACCCTAACATGGAACTCCTTGAAAACTGCATCACCCGCCGGCTGGGTTTTTCCCCGACCAACAAGATGGTGAAAATCGAAGCCCGATGCGATGAACTGCAATTGAAGGGATCCTGCACGAAGCGGATGGAAGCCAAAGCCTGACGAGATATGTGGAAAGGAAGATTCAAAGAGGAGCAATCAGACCTCCTGAAAAGCTACGGCGCGTCGGTGCATGTGGATTGGCAACTCTACCGCCAGGACATCAGGGGCAGCATCGCGCATGCGAGGGCCTTGCTCGGCGCCGGCATTCTCACGCCTGAGGAATTCGGCCAAATCGAAGCAGGGCTGCTCGGAATCCACTCCGAAATCGAGGCAGGGAAATTTGAGTTCAGCCAAGACCTCGAGGATGTGCACATGAACATCGAGGCAGAGCTGACCAAGCGCATCGGCGCGGCGGGAGCGAAGCTCCACACTGCCCGCAGCCGGAATGACCAAGTGGCGCTGGATTTTCGCCTGTGGCTGCGCGATGCGTGCGAGGGGTTGCGAGTCGGCATTCGCTCACTCCAGGTCTCACTCTTAGGCCTCGCCGAACGCCACAAGGACGCGATCATTCCGGGCTACACCCACCTCCAGCGCGCCCAGCCTGTCTTTTTTGCACATCACCTCCTGGCCTATGTTGAGATGCTCGACCGCGATGCCTCGCGCCTGGCCGACGCATCCGCGCGCATGGACGCCTGCCCGCTGGGCTCGGGGGCGATTGCCGGATCGACGATCCTTTTGAATCGCGAGGCCGTGGCCGCCGAGTTGGGATTCTCCAAAGTCACGACGAACAGCATGGATGCCGTCGCGGATCGGGACTTCGCCTGCGAGGTGCTCGCTGGCCTTGCGATTCTCGGGATGCACATATCACGCCTCAGTGAGGATGTTGTTTTATGGGCCTCGGCGGAGTTTGGATTCATCGAGTTGAGCGACCGCCACACAACCGGTTCAAGCCTGATGCCGCAGAAAAAAAACCCGGATATCGCCGAATTGGCGCGTGGCCGGACAGGACGGCTTTATGGGAACCTTATGAGTCTCCTGACGGTGATGAAGGGTCTTCCGCTCACCTACAATCGCGACATGCAGGAGGACAAGGAAGCTGTCTTCGACTCGGTCAAATCCGCTTCCGAAACGCTGGCGATTTTGGCTGAGATGTTTGAGGCCGCTTCGCTCCGCGAAGACCGGGCACTGGCTGCTGCGAGCGATCCCCTCCTCCTTGCCACAGACTTGGCCGACCGATTGGTTGAGGGCGGCGTGCCTTTCCGCAAGGCTCATGAGATTGTCGGGGGACTGGTGGCCGTGGCCCAGGAAACCAAAACGCCATTGCACAAGCTGGACGCGGCCGAGTTCGCGGCGGCATCCCCTGTTCTGACACCTGAAATCGTGAAGGCCACCTTCGACCTGCGCGCCGCCCTAGCCGCGCGCGGCACAACTGGCGCACCCTCGCCGGAAAACATCCAAAAGGAACTCAGCCGCTGGCGTGAACAACTCCGCTAAACAACCATCCACGACTCTCGAAAAGTTTTTTGCTTTTCGAAACCGAGGGGATGAAGCGAAGCCCTTGCTTTCGCACATCGAGGATCTGCGCTTCACGATCATTAAAATCGCTGCCGCGCTCGTCGCTGGGATGCTCCTCTCCTTTGTCTTCCGCACCGAGTTGGCAGCCATTGTTCAGCATCCGCTCGTGGCAGTGGATCCGCAGCGTGCGGCGAATTTGCAATCCCTCGGCGTGGCAGATTCCTTCACCATCTCGCTCGAACTTTCGTTCTACGCCGGCTTGGTTCTTTCGTTTCCCTTGATCGTAATTTTTCTGGCGGAGTTCATCCTTCCTGCTCTTACCCCCAAGGAGAAGGCAATGATCTTTCCGGCGGCCGCGCTGGGATCCGGTCTCTTCCTCGGCGGCGCTGCATTCAGCTACTTCGTTGTTCTGCCTCAGACTCTCGAGTTTTTCTTCAAAGATGCTCAGGCCATGAATTGGCAACCGACCTGGACTGTGCGCGAATACTATTCGTTTGCCACGCAGTTCGTCATTTCCTTCGGACTCGCATTTGAACTGCCGCTGGTGGTTCTCCTCTTGGTCAAACTCGGCATCGTCGACCACGACCTTTTGAGCCGCACCCGCGCCTTTGCGGTGGTCGTCATTTTTATACTCGCCGCAATTATCACTCCGACATCCGACATTCTGACTCTGCTCCTCATGGGAGGTCCGATGTATATCCTTTATGAAATTTGCATCGGGATCGCCTGGCTGATGCGGGATAAAAATCTCAAGCCCGTCGATTGATTCGGCGACCGGGCTACAAGCTCTTCGCAGG
>JBIKUM010000258.1:0-4373 GCA_044347585.1 Terrimicrobiaceae bacterium | reverse complement strand
CGCAGGTCTCCACTCGATAAAGATCGCAGCGTTGCTGATGTGCTGAAAAATCCCCTCGAGCGTCACGTTGTCCAGTTCCCGAAAAACAACTCGCTCAGTGGGGCCCTGCTTCTGCTGAGGCAGATTGCCTGCAGGCTCTGATTGAGTTGCCGGCGAAACAATCTGACCGGCAATTTTTTGAAGCGCGCCACTTCCCGTCGCTACCTTGGTGGCTGTTGGCGCGGATTCATAGACCATGATATCACGACCAACTTTTTGAAATTTTTGCTTGGATCGGCCATACAAATTGTTCGCCTGCTTGTAGGAGTTCACATCCGAGGTGAAAGTGATCTTTCGTTTACCGGAGCCTTCCAGATCCAAAATCAGATCATGAGAACCCACACCTTTCACCAAGGCTTTTTGCAAAACGCCAGTCACCGTGATGCGGCGATGACGCAGCGCCTTGGCTACAAGCTCCGGGAATTTGTCGGTGATTTCTGCCAACTCAACTGCGGAAACGGCTCCCTTGGAAACGAGGCGTTCGACCTCCTCTTGCGGAGTGAGTTTTTCAGGCTCGGGAGGTTTTAAAAAATACTCCCACAAGAAAAAGGCCGAAACACCAATCATCACTGCCAGTAGAAGACCTTTGAACATGTTCTTTGGGAAATTACTCGATTTCGGCTCTTTTTTATCCCTCCACAGGCAACAGGCAATGCTAAAAAGCCGCTGTAAATCGTTCCGCAAGAGAGAAAGGCTTGCATGAGTTGAGGGAAGTGCCGGCGGCGGGACTCGAACCCGCACACTCCTTTCGGAATAAGGGATTTTAAGTCCCTTGCGTCTGCCATTTCGCCACGCCGGCAAGGCGGACTGAGGAGGGCGATATCTTCTGGCTGGATGGAATCTCAGCAAGCGTAAAATGCGAGTGGTGTATTTCGCCTTTCGTTCTCTTGCGCGGTCACACACATCCGATGCTTGCGATTTCATGTTTCGAATTTACGATCCGCGCACGATGAAATCGCCTGCGGCAACTTTTCAAAAAATTGGCAATCACCGCGTCAGCTGCGGTCACCTGCTGCCCTTCGGCGTGAGTCATGTGCCCGGTGGCGTGAATTTTTCCATCTTCAGCGCCAATGCGACCGGCTGCACGCTGGTGCTCTTCAAGGCAGACCAGGAGAAGCCAGTAGCGGAAATTCCGTTTCCGAAGAACTACCGCTTGGGCCATGTGTGGGCGATGGTCGTCCACGATCTGGAATTTGAAAATCTTGAATACGGCTTTCGAATGGATGGCCCCTCGAGTGCGCGGGATGGACATTATTTCGACTCCTCGAAAATCCTGCTCGATCCCTATGCACGCGAAGTCGTGGGCCGCGAAGAATGGATGGCCCAGCCGAAAGCCTCCCACAAGCCGATCTTCCGCTCGCGAGTGCCTGTTGGCGCTGGCTTGCTTGAACCAAATGGCATCACGCATGTGCCTGCGAGCGACCTCATCATTTACGAAATGCACCTGCGCGGCTTCACCCGCCACGAGACTTCGAAGGTCAAAAATCCAGGCACATTCGCTGGCCTGGCCGAAAAAGTGAAAGACCTCGCCAAGCTCGGCATCAATTGCGTGGAGCTCATGCCGGTCTTCGAGTTCGACGAAACGGAAAACCTCCGCACAAATCCCACCAACGGCGAGACGCTCTGCAATTACTGGGGCTACAGCACGGTGGGGTTCTTCGCGCCGAAGGCCAGCTACGCAGCGGCGGGCGCCAAGAGCATGCAGGTCGCCGAGATGAAGGAAATGGTGCGCGCGCTTCACAGCCAGGGCATCGAAGTGATGCTCGATGTCGTCTTCAACCACACGGCGGAAGGCGGCGCGGACGGGCCGGTTTTTTCATTCCGGGGTATCGACAACAAGACCTGGTATATCCTCGATGACAAAGGGAATTTCGCGAACTACTCGGGCTGCGGAAACACGGTGAACTGCAACTACCCGGCCGTGCGCGAGTTTGTGATCAACTGCCTGCGCTACTGGGCCTCGGAGTATCACATCGACGGATTCCGCTTCGATCTGGCCTCGATCCTCGGCCGCGACAGCCAGGGCAGCCCGCTGGCAAATCCCCCGTTGCTTGAATTCCTCGCCCACGACCCCGTGCTCGCGGATTGCAAGCTCGTCGCCGAAGCCTGGGATGCCGGCGGTCTCTATCAGGTCGGAAATTTCCCAAGCTACGGACGGTGGATGGAATGGAACGGCAAATTCCGCGATTGCGCGCGGCGTTTCCTGAAAGGCGATCCTGGCCAAGTCGGCGAAATGGTGCAACGCATTCTGGGGTCCCCCGACCTCTATGCGGCCGCCGGACGCAAGCCCACGGCGAGCGTGAATTTCATCACCTGCCACGACGGCTTCACGCTGCGTGATCTTTTTTCCTACAACGGCAAACACAACCTCGAAAACGGAGAGAACAACCAGGACGGATCGAATGACAATGTGAGCTGGAATTGCGGCTCCGAGGGCGAATCCGAAGATCCAGCCGTTAACGCCCTGCGCCTTCGCCAGTGCAAAAACGCGATGGCCCTGCTCATGGTCAGCCAAGGCGTTCCCATGATCTACATGGGCGACGAAAGCGGCCGCACTCAGCGCGGAAACAACAACGCCTACTGCCATGATGCCGATTGGAACTGGTTGAATTGGGAGCCCGATGCCTTCGGCAAGGAAATGCTCCGCTTCACGAAATCCATCATCGCCTTTCGAAAAGCGAACCCCTCGCTTCGCCAGCCCGAGTTTTTAAGCGAACTCGACCAGATCGGGAGCGGCTACCCAGATATTAGCTGGCACGGCGTTCTGCCCTGGCATCCCGATTGGTCGGCAAGCAGCCGAACCATCGCATTCATGCTCTGCGGCCGCCATGGTCAGGCCATCGGAGGCAACCACCATTTCATTTATGTGGTCTGCAACATGTATTACCAGCCGATCACATTCGGGCTACCCGTCTTGCCGAAAACCCTTCAGTGGCATCGCTTCGCGGATACCAGCCTTCCCGCACCAGACGACATCTGCGACATCGGCGGCGAAATCCTCCTGACCTCGCAAAAAAGCTACGAAGCCAAGGAATGGTCGATCTCCATCCTGCTCGGCAAGTAAACCCGTGAACGGGAGCTTTGTCGCCACCATCCACCTCCTGACCACCTTCGCGATGGCGGGCCTGATCTGGTTTGTCCAAATCGTCCACTACCCGATGATGGCCAGCTTCGACCGGGAAAATTTTGCTGCTCATGAGAAAGAACACTGCGACCGCACCGGCTGGGTGGTCATTCCTCTCATGCTCGGAGAGGTGTTCACTTTTGCCCTGCTCCTCTTGGAGGGGGTGCGCTCAAATGCATTCCTGCTCAGCGGCCTGCTTCTCTGCGTGATCTGGGCCTCCACCTTTTTCCTGCAAGTCCCCCTCCATCGCGCACTCCTCCAAGGGTGGAATGCCGGCGCACACCGGCGACTTGTCGCGACCAACTGGATTCGCACAGTCGCATGGACGGGAAGGGCAGTCCTCCTAAGTTGGCTTTGGATGGCTTGATTCTCTGGCAAAACAACTGAGCTCGGCCTGCTTAATTTTGTCTATCATCTGTCCGGCGCTTACAGAGACGCCGCTACAGAACCCGCGCGGCAGCGCGCAAATCCTTGGAGGGTCGACCTCCGGCTTGACCCAAATAAACTCGGAAGCCACCGAAACACTTCCTGACACCACCCTGCTAAAAAACCTCCCAAATCTCGCCCTGCCCACTTAGCGAAATCGGGATGCCGCAGGGGAGAGGGATTTCTCCACGCTTGCCGCCAGCCCGCCAATCGGTCTTGCAAAGGAAATCAACTCTTATACTCTTCGCGACTCCATTATGACATTTGCCACTCTCCTTCTTCTTGCTCAAGCAGCCCCTGGCCAACCGCAACCGAACATCTTCGTTTCGATGATGCCGTTGATTTTCATTTTCATCATCTTCTACTTCCTGCTCATCCGCCCGCAGCAGAAGAAGGCGAAAGAACACGCCAAACTCGTGGATTCCATCAAAACCGGCGATCAAGTCGTGACCAATGCCGGCATCCACGGCGTAGTGGCCAATGTGAAGGAGAAAACTCTCATCATTAAAATCGCAGACAATGTGAAGGTGGAATTCGACCGCGCCGCAGTGGCTGCCGTCGAGAAATCCGCCGACAAGGAATCTGCTGGTTCCTAATTTTTTAAATCCGGGCCGTCCGGCCCTCTTCCCCGCTTCATACGATGTCACCCGTCCTGACCTTTTGCTTCGGCCTCCTTCTTCTTGTGCTCTTCGGCTGGTATTTTGCCAGCGACCTGCCGTCTCGCAAACGGTGGCTGGGACTCATTCTCAGCGTCCTGCTCGCCGCCTTCTGCATCGAGCAAATC
>JBIKUM010000543.1:0-6512 GCA_044347585.1 Terrimicrobiaceae bacterium | reverse complement strand
ACATTATCTACTTGGCATCGTCGGGTAGTGTTTTTCAAGATTATGGAATTCGAACTAAACTTGGAACGCCTAATGAAGCTTGGGCTCAAAGATTTACTGGACCATCAGGTTCTCTACAGCAGACCCACAAATTGGCCGTTGAACTAAACAATAATACAGTTTCCTACTACCTCGATGGTGTGCTCCTAAAAACAACGGCGGTTCCTGGATGGGAAAACAGTGCATCCATGGTTCTTGTCCAAGGTGGCACGCTTCCCGCAGGCTCAGCACTTGCAGGGCAAACTGTGGCCACTTTTCAGATCGGAAAATATGAAGTGACTTGGGAAGAGTGGCAATCAGTTCGCGCTTACGCAATCGCCAATGGATATGATCTTGCAAATGCCGGTCAAGGCAGTGCTGAAAACAATCCTGTGCGCAACGTGAGTTGGTATGATGCGGTTAAGTGGGCCAATGCCAAGAGCCAGATGGAGGGGTTCTCCCCAGTTTACACGGCCAATGGAACCATTTTCAAAACAGGCCAATCCTCTCCAACTTCGAATCCCACCGCCAATGGCTACCGTCTACCTGCCGAAGCCGAATGGGAATGGGCGGCGCGCGGAGGGGTGTCGAGGCAAGGCTATACTTACAGCGGGAGCAATGATGTGAACGCGGTGGCATGGTATTTTGACAATTCCAGCGGAGCGGCAGTGAATCTCTATGGAGATGGACGTGGCACATGGCCTGTTGGGCAGAAAGCGGCCAATGAACTGGGTATCCACGACATGAGCGGGAATGTATGGGAGTGGTGTTGGGATGTAGGCGATGGCTCCTTCCGCCGCCACCGCGGCGGGAGTTGGACCAACGCTGCGGCCAACGCCGCCGTGGCCGGACGGGGCGGCAGCAGCCTCCCCGAAGGCCGCAACGGCATCATCGGCTTCCGCCTCGCCCGCACGACAACAGCAAGCATTGCCTTCTCATACACTGGTGCTTCACAGGCTTGGGTTGTTCCTGCGAATGTCACGCAAATCACCTTTGATCTCAAAGGCGCGGCCGGCGGAACTGCCAGCGGTGGCGGATGGACAGTCTATGGCGGCCTTGGCGCAAGTGTGACAGGGACTTTGAAAGTAACACCTGGTGAGACACTTTACTTCTTTATCGGAGGCTCCGGCGATGACTGCCAGAATAAAACGACTGTCAACGGCGGTTTTAATGGCGGTGGTTCAGGTGCAAATAATTCAGGCTCAGGTGGCGGTGGTGCCACTGATATCCGGATGGGTGGATTGGCGCTCGGCAACCGTGTCATCGTCGCTGGCGGCGGCGGCGGAGCAAATACAATTGGCGGCTATGGTGGTCAAGGTGGTGGTGTTGGTCCGTTCAATAGTGTTTTAGGTCTTGGAACCAATGGAGTCGGTGGAGGAGGAGGTGGGGGCTATTATGGTGGCACTGGAAGTTTGGCTGGATATGGTCAAGAACATGCCCACGGTGGCAGTAATTACTCCGACCCTTCAAAAACACTGGGAGTTTTAAATACCAATGGCGGTGGTGGTTCAAACGGAACAAAATCCGACGGTTCAGCCACAATTTCCTATCAGCTCAACTAATCTCAAAGCAGCCGCAGAGAAGCTCTCGGCCTTGGAGAATGTGGACTATCTTCGTGCGCGCGCCAAGCGTGCCAATCTTGATGATTTCGACAGGCTGCTTTCACGCGTGCCGGACACAGAACCAGACGAGGGCGACGAACTCCAATCATAAAAGAGGTTAGCTTAATTGACGGCATTTCATCAACTTTAGCCGCCAATACCCTCGTTGGCATCCCGTCCGTCATCGTTCCCTAAGGTAGAGATGGCGCGCTGCCGCCGTCCGACTTTTGCGTCAGAGCCGCTTCCGTAAAAACACTTGCCTGTCTATGGTAGCGCGGATCGAATCATTGGAGGATCAACTTCCTACTGTGTCCCAAATTTCAGATTTCTTACGGAACCCAACTCAGGTGAATTCTTGTGTTGACAATCAAACTTCGCCGACTAATCTCAATGTGTGAAATTCGAATGGGACGATGCAAAAGAAATTGCGAATTTTGCCAAACATGGAGTTGATTTTTCGAGTGTTCCAGTTGCATTTCAAGACTCCCGGCGCTTATTCATCCGATATCCAGGACTCACCCAACGGGAAACGCGCTGGCAGTTGGTGGGTTTTGATGGAAGCGTTATTCTGACGGTGCGGTTTACATTGCGGCGAGGATGGGTGCGTCTCATAGGGGCCGGTTATTGGCTGAAACAAAATTTATGAAAAAGAAAATCAATTACACGGATGAACCACAAGATGGTTTCGAGCTGCCTGATACGGGATTTGAAGTTTTAACAAGCCATATGGTTTCCAAAAAGTGGAAGGAACTTTCTGTGACGCAGGATGGTTATGACAAGACACAGAAGGATCATAAAATCCAATTGACTCCCAAGCGGGGAGGCGCCCGCGCTGGAGCTGGTCGAAAAAGCTCTGGCCATGTGCGCCTGCAAATCTCCATCTCTCCCGCGACCCGCAAAAAGATCGAATCTCTCGCAAAACTCAAGAATATCAGCCTTTCCCAAGCAGTGGAGCAGCTTGCAGCAGCAGTCTGAAACAAAACAAAAGCTGCGCAAGGAGGCCGACAATCGCTTCATTCGTGTCTATTCGGAAAATTCGTGGTTCAAATGCTGACGATCGTCGCCGTCCGACTTCTGTGGCGGAGCCGCCTCCGTAAAAAAACACCCGCTCGCCTGAGGTAGCATGGTTCAAACCCCGGTAGGCTCAGATTCCCATCCTGACCCAAATTTCAGATTTCAAAAATCGATAGCAGTCCAGGCCGATGGAGATTCGTCAACCGCGAATAAGATGGTCGTCGCGCACGCTCAGGCGGAGGACTCGGGTTTGGGCGGTTTTTTGGCGGGGTGTTGTCCGGAAGACTTTAAGCTGCTTACGAGGTGGTATTTGGGTCAAGCCGGAGGTCGACCCTCCAAGGATTTGCGCTGCCGCGCGGGCTCTGTAGCGGCGTCTCTGTGAGCGCCGGAGAGAGGGCAGACAAAATCATTTTTTGGGGAAATTTCCAAAAGTGCTTCACGCCCAGAGGGTGAGATTTGAGCATCGTGCTCGCATGTCACTGCATTCGTATTACTTCGGAAAATTCCTGGTTCAAATGCCGTAAGCCGTCGCCTTTCGACTTCTGCAGCAGCGCGGATCGAACCCTGGGAGGGTCAGATTCCCATCCTGACCCAAATTTCGGATTGTGCGCGGAGGAATGACAGAAATTATACCGAACTATTTTTGAAAGACATTTAGACAGAATTAACAAAATTCACAGAATGGGTTAGAGTGAAATGAGGACGGACTGAAGGGTTTCTCCTGATTTGTCGGAAGCTCCTATCGCTCATTTTTTAAATTCTGTAAATTGACTCGCTTCGCTCGCCCTTTGGGCTGCCTCCGGCAGTCTTTCTTCGCTCTGCTCCGATTCTGTCCAATGTCAGTTTTTGAGTTCATTCAAGCTGGTGATTTCGTCGGTAGATCAATATCTCATAAATCCTCATGTAAATCCTGTCCTCCTGTCTAAAATCCGTTTCGGCGTATTGAATCGAAGCGCTGACACCAGTTCGCGTGCGCATCGTAAACATGCACGCTTTTTCATTGACGGGAGCCTTGATTTCGCTCGGAATGTCCTGCTTTAAGCATAAAGCTCCATATTCATTTTCCCCGTTATGTTCCGACAATTATCCTCTCTGCGCCGATATGCATTCTTGCTTGTCGGTCTTTTGATTTTTATTCAACCAGCCATCGCTCAATCGACCGCTCTGCAAATCAGCACTCCCGCCGATCTCGGTTCGGTGGCGACGAGCTCGGCGATTGAGCCGATTGTTTTGCAGGCGGCAGGTGGCACGCAGCCTTACTCATGGAGTCTTGTCACAGGCGGCACCTCTGGCGTGATGCCTGCCGGATTGGCTCTGGGAGCGGATGGGCGGATTACTGGAACTCCAACGACTGCACAGACGGCGAGGTCCTTCACGGTTCGCGTTACGGATGCCGCCAATGCATCGGTGCAAAAAGTCTTCACCATCGCGGTGGGCACCGACTCGCCGAGGATCTCCATCGCCGCCATGGGAGCGGCTCGCGTGGGCGAGGCCTACTCGCACACATTCCAAGTTTTGCAGGGAAAAAAGCCCTACACATGGAGCACGACTTCCTCGCTGCCAGTGGGCCTCGCATTGAACCCCGCCACCGGCGTCATCTCGGGAACGCCGGATGCCTCCACAGTCAATGCCACAGCGAGTTTCCGCGACTACCCGATTGCGATGCGCCTCACTACGAGCGGCAATGCCACGAACACGGCGAATTTCACGCTCACCGTCGCGAAGCCCATGGAATGGGTGACTCCACCGAATCTGCCGGTCCAATTTGCAGGGCCCAACTGCACGATGAGCCTCGTGGTAGCTGGCGGCAAGGCACCGTATCAATTCGCAGTCGCATCCGGCAGCGCCCTCCCACCTGGCTTGTCGCTCGCCAACACAACGGGAATCCTCTCTGGCAGGCCTTCTGCGGTCGGTAACTTCACCTTCACCATCAATGCGACCGATGCGGCGGGATCAAGGATTTCCAGAGCCTTCGTCCTACAGCTCACTGCCTACACGCTGACGATCAGCGGACCCTCCAGCGCGAGTGGCGCGCAATACACATCCGCCACGCCGCTTCAATTCAGCGCGATCGGCGGCGCTCAACCCTACCGATACTCCGCCACCAATCTTCCTCCCGGCCTCACCCTCAATGCCGCCAGTGGCCTCATCACAGGCAACTTCAAGGGCGCTGCGGGCACCACGAATTTCATCGTCACTGTTACTGACAACAAGGCCATGACCGCAAATGCGACCTGCGCCTACACGATCACTCCCGGCCCTGCTCTCAAGTGGACGATTGATCCTGCGCTGCCATCGGGCAAGGTGCGTGGGACCTACTCTGCGAACCTCTCAGCCGCGACCGGTGGATGGGCCCCTTACACCTACTCGGTCAATGCCAGCACCCTTCCAGCGGGGCTGACATTCAATCCCACCATGCGCCGCCTGAGCGGCAACGCCACGGCAGGCGGCAACTTCTCGGTTGTGCTCACCGTGCGCGACAGCGCGACCCCGCCAAATGTCGTCAACGCCACCCTCGCGAACTCCGCCGTGCAGTCGATCCCGCTCTTCATCGAGCCCTACGGAATGACCATCAATGGCACTTTCAGCCTCAGCGTGAACCAATACGCGGCTCTCACAGCCACACAGTTCACCGTGAACGGCGGCGCCGCACCCTACACATGGGCAGCCGCATCCGCCCTGCCTGCAGCGCTCACACTCACCACCACAGGCACAAATGGAACCGCCGCAACGCTCGCTGGCAACGCCACCGCCGCGCCAGGCAATTACACGATCGGCGTGAGAGTCACCGACAAACTCGGCTACAGCACGACATCCAATGTGACTCTCGCCATCTCGGCACTCCAAATGACCTGGTTCACACAACCGCTCCTGCCCGCCGGAAAAGTCGCCTCCGCCTACACCACAAACCTCACCGTCAGCGGCGGACGGCCCGGTTACACCTATGTCCTGAAAAACGGCAGCGCGTTGCCGGCAGGGCTGACGCTGAATGCGACGACGGGTATCATCAGCGGCACGCCGACGAAGGAGAGCGCGAGTGGGAATTCGAGTGTAGTTATGGTGACGACACTGGCAGGGGCTGGCAGTGCGGGCTACGCTGATGGTCAGGGAGCAGCAACACGTTTTGATAAACCCAAAGGTGTTGCGGCAGATGCTAGCGGGAATATTTATGTGGCAGATTTCTCGAATAACCGCATTCGCAAGATAAGTCCGAGTGGAAATGTTACGACGCTGGCGGGATCTGGCACTCAAGGGTTCGCTGATGGTCAAGGAACATCGGCAAGTTTTAATGGACCTACAGCGGTAGATGTGGATTCAAATGGTAATGTCTATGTGGCTGATACTCGAAATAGTCGCATTCGCAAAATTACCCCCAATGGAGTTGTAACGACACTTGCGGGCTCGGGCAATGAATCCTATGCTGATGGAATTGCAAGCGCGGCAAGTTTTAATAAACCTAATGGTATTGCTGTGGATGCTGCTGGGAATGTGTATGTGGCTGATTCTTTCAACCAACGCATTCGGAAAATCACTCCTGACGGACTTGTTACAACTTTAGCCGGATCGGGCAATAATGCCTATGCTGATGGGCAGGGAACTCAGGCTAGTTTTTCTGATCCCTTAGGTCTAGCTGTAGATAAGAACGGAAATGTGTATGTAGCAGAGGCGTTTCATCGCATTCGCAAGATAACTCCAAGTGGAAATGTGACGACGCTTGCCGGGTCAGGCAATAGTGAATACGCAGATGGGCAGGGAACTCAAGCGGGCATAGATTTCCCCACAGATGTTGCTGTGGATGCTAATGGAAATATCTATGTTGTTCAGTATTTCGTTAACTTAATACGCAAAATTACACCAATCGGCTTGGTTTCTACCTAT
>JBIKUM010000004.1:0-22553 GCA_044347585.1 Terrimicrobiaceae bacterium | reverse complement strand
TGAGATATTCGCGGGGTGTCTCGTCATCCGTTGCCGCCAGTGCCAGGACAAGTGACCGTCCCTCTTTTTCCAAAATAGGGACCGTATAAACCTCAGCGTCCTTCCGAAGCAGATGTCGGCTGGTAAGCTCAAGCTCTGCCAATTCTGTCGGGTCGCCTTGAGAGGCAATCCACAAAGGCATGGAAAGAACGCTGCGCGAGGGAACGGCGAGAAGCAGGCTTTCAAAGCTCTCCAGCGACTTCTCCGAAAAAGCATCCTCCAGTGTGCTTCCACCCTTGGGCGGGAATTTCCATAGCTCCCAGCCTTCCGCGCCAGGTCTGAGAACTGCATCGGGAGTTTGGTGATTCATCGCTCCTCCCAACTCATCATTTGTCCTGTTGCCCCAGTTGGTGCGATGACGACAATTTTATGAGAGATACCTCCGCACCAACCAGTGCTCTCAATGCGGCGTAAATCTCCCGAGGTGTCAAAAAACTCCAGCAGGGCCGCGCGCTGCTTGCCTCCAGCTCCCAGGAAATCTGCCACAGCCTCGATGGATTGAAGTTTTTCGTCGTCAGCCGTGTTTTCAATGCCATCGCGGCCCACGCGCATTTCGATGAGCGATTGGCACTGCTTGGGCGTAAGCTCGGCGAGCGCTGTAAGGATCGGTTCCGTGGCATGTTGGATGCTGATTTTTCCACTATACCAAATAGTGAAGTCCTCCTGCCAGCCCTGCTTTGCGGCTAAAAGAGGAGCCAGATTCATAACGGATTCCATTTCACGAATATGTTTAAGCGGCCGATTCGCAGGGTATCCGGGTCTACCAGCCCGTTCGTATTCGCCGCGTTCCGCTCCCTTGAGCGAGATGAAATCATCCCCATCGATCCAGTCCTGCAGGCTGTCGATGGCCGTCTCGGCTTCAGCGAGGCTCGCGCCCCAATTTGCAAAGAGGCGATTAAAGATCGCACGGTTGCCGGATTGGATCCAAAAGTTGGGATTCAGGCGCGCCGACTCGTTGGTGATTTTGACTTCGTATCCCTCGGTGTTTTTATCGCCCTTGCGGAGGAGGGGACTTCCATTTTCGACGGCCGGGTTCAATCCCAGTGCGATGCCGCTCAGAGCCATCTGGCGCGCAACGAATTTTCTTTCTGCGAGCGATTCGCTCTCGATCCAACCGCGCACCAAGCCACCTGTCAAAACCATGAGGCCTGCCAGAAATGCGATGCACCAGAGCACCATCGGCAAGGCAATCGCGCGGATATGGAAGTGGCGGATCATGGTCGACTTGGATTGTTTTCTTTTTTTGCAGCATCCCCCGGCGGGGCTTGTGGTGGAGCGAGCGGGGGAATCCAAAATTGCACATCGATCGGAGCCCCGCCCATCGGATCATAGGAGAATTGCAGACGAACCAACTGGGGTCTTCCCCCACCTTGCGGCCATTCTTCAACCCACTCGTTTCCATTGAAAAAAAACCACTTCACCTTGCTCACCTTTGGCAGGAGGGGAATCCAGTCGCCCTTTGCGACGAGTCGCTCCATGGTGGAGGTGTCGAGTTCCGCAGGAACGCGCAGGATGGAAAATGTCCTCGAACCATCCGCTCTCGGGCGCGCGGCAAGCAGCAACGAACCGCCACCCAGGCTTGGAACGCCAAATGTTCCCGAAGTTTCCGCGAAGACCAATTCCGGCACGGGTGAGCCTGATGAGGATTGAGTCATTCGGAGAGAAATGTTGGCATCCGCCGGGAGGTTGAGAAACGCGTCGCGGGTGATTCTTAAAAAAGCTTCCAACCTGCGGGCGGAGGATTGCTCCGTCATGACGGACTTGGATGTTTCCAGGGCCGCCATGGAAATGGAATACACAGCTCCACTCAAAAGCCCCAGAATCATAAGGGCCATGATCACTTCAAAGAGAGTAAATCCCGCCCGTCTTGTTGTGGGGGCACTCCTCATGGGCGGTAAACCAGAATCTCGGCCATTTCCTTTATTCCGCCACGACCAGGCTCCGCCGTGACCTTCAGTCTCCACATGCCGGGTAGAATCGCATTGTTTGTGTCGCGGATTTCCGCTTGTTCGAAGGTTTCCAAAACATGGATGCCGTTGTTCGTGCGTCCATCGATTTCGCGGCGTCCATCGAGTGGCGGGTTGGCCATGGCTGAAGCAAGACGCGATTCAATCATCGTCCGAGCCAACATTCGGGAGCGGGCGTTCAGTGCGGCATCCACCGCCGATTGAAGTGCCAGAGCCAATCCCGTCACCGCCACCGCAAAGACCCCGAGTGCTATCAAGACCTCGAAGAGAGTGAAGGCTTTAGTTTTCATCCGATAGAATCAAGGCTGTGAGAGGATCGAATTTCAAAACAATCGACTCATCCTTGCCAACGAGGCGCAATTCCAGAGGATCGCAGATGCCTGCTCCGTTGAATCCCCAGAATTCCACTTTCTGCGGTTTGCGAAAACGATTTTCCGTGAAACGCCGCAACTCCAGTTTCCAACCCTTCGGCAATTTGGCGGATGGCAAGTCCCTCTCGGATTGGAGTCCGGAATCCAGTAGTCGAATTTGGCGGGCCTCGCCGGTTTCAACGGCTTTGGAACGCATTGCCTGAACGGATTTTTCTATTTCTTGGACAATTGCTTCCGAAGGGGATGGGCTCCAAGAACTGGTAATAAGTGGAACCGTTACTCCCAGAAGGACGGCGATGATCCCGAGAGCAAGGAGAACTTCAAAAAGTGTGTATGCCGCGAAGCCTGTGATCCCTCGGCAAGAGAGCCTATTTATTTTTCCCGGCGTCATCATCGCTCTCCTTGCCGTCTGGTCCGAGCGAGTAAATTTCAAAGGACGCACCGCCCTTGCCGGGGTTGCGATAGACATACTCATTGCCCCAAGGATCGACCGGGACTGTTTTCATGAGTTGTTTCCACCTGCGGGGGCGTGGTTCCGTGGTGGGTTGGTTGACCAGTGCCTTGAGCCCCTGTTCAGTGGACGGCATGCGGTAATTCAGCATTTCATAAGTCCGGAGTTGCATGGATATGGCCTCGACATCGCTATCCACGCGTTGCTCTTTCGCTACATCGATATTTCCCACCAACATATAAATCGCTGAACCTACGAGCACGGCAATGATGCCGAGCACCAACATGATCTCAAAAAGGGTGTAGCCTGATTGAGAAAAGCGGCGCGTTTTGAGGTCACTGGAGATCATTGAATACATCGGCGGAGAGTGGGTTCAGGTTGTCATCGAATAGTAAGGCACTCATGTTTCCCAGTGCAAGTGAGGCTTTAACCTTATAAGCAGGATTTCTCCAGCTTAGACATGGTGGCGGCGGCGCTTGACCTTGATGAGGGCGAGGGAGCGGAGGAGAGCGGCGTTGTTTGCGGCGTATTCCTCGTTGCTGAGTTTCTCGCCTGACATGGCTTGCTCGGCGCGGCGTATTGCCTCCTCGGCGGCAGATTCGTCGATGTCGCTCTCCTTAACAGCCATGTCCGTGAGGACGGCCACTTTTTCGGGAGTGATTTCGACGAAGCCCTCGCCGACGGCCAGGCGGAGTTCCTGGCCGCTCTTGAGAACGCGCAGTTCTCCAGGCTCGAGCAATGTCATGACCGGGGCGTGCATGGGTAGCACGCCCAGTTCGCCATCGATGCCGGGAATCACAACAGAATCCACATCATCGGAGTAGGTTTTCGCCTCGGGAGTGACGATTTCGAGCCGGAGCATGGGATTAGGATTCCTTCACCATGTCGATGCCGCCCTTCATATAGAAGTTGGCTTCAGGAACATCGTCATGTTTGCCTTCGAGGATTTCCTTGAAGCCGCGAATCGTGTCAGCGGTGGAAACATACTGGCCTTTCGTGCCAGTGAAGATTTCCGCCACATGGAACGGCTGCGACAGGAAGCGTTGGATTTTGCGGGCGCGATAGACGGTGAGTTTGTCCTCGGGCGAAAGCTCGTCCATGCCGAGAATGGCAATAATGTCCTGCAAGTCTTTGTAGCGCTGCAACACACGCTGAACGCCACGGGCGACATTGTAGTGCTCCTCGCCGACGATGTCGGGCGCGAGGGCTTTGGATGTGGAGGCGAGGGGATCCACCGCAGGGTAGATGCCCAATTCGGCGATCGAGCGCTCGAGAACGATTGTGGAGTCCAAGTGGGCGAAGGTGTTCGCCGGAGCTGGATCCGTCAAGTCATCCGCAGGCACATAAACGGCTTGGAACGATGTGATCGAACCTTTTGTGGTCGATGTGATGCGTTCCTGCAAGTCGCCCATTTCAGCGGCGAGTGTGGGTTGATATCCCACCGCGCTCGGTGTGCGGCCCAGAAGGGCGGAAACCTCGGCGCCTGCTTGTGAGAAACGGAAGATGTTGTCGATGAAAAGCAAAACGTCTTGGTTCTTCTCGTCGCGGAAATACTCGGCCATCGCGAGCGCGGAGAGGGCCACGCGGAGACGGGCGCCTGGAGGTTCGTTCATTTGGCCGTAAACGAGGGCCACCTTGGATTTGGAGATGTCATCCTGAACGATAACACCTGATTCGCTCATTTCGGCGTAGAGGTCATTTCCCTCACGGGTGCGCTCACCGACACCGGCGAATACAGAGTAACCACCGTGGCCTTTGGCGATGTTATTGATCAATTCCATGATGACGACGGTTTTTCCGACGCCGGCACCACCGAAGGCGCCCACTTTTCCACCTTTGGTGAACGGGCAGATTAGATCGATAACCTTGATGCCGGTTTCCAAGATCTGGGCCTTGGTGTCCTGCTCCAAAAGAGGAGGCGCTTTGCGGTGGATGGGATATTTTTTCTCGTGTGGCACGGGGCCGCGTCCATCGGTCGGTTGACCGGTCACATTGAAGATGCGTCCTAGGACGCCTTCGCCGACTGGGACCGAGATCGGAGCACCGAGTGCGCTCACTTCCATGCCGCGTGTGAGTCCCTCGGTGGAGCTCATGGCAATCGAGCGAACCCAATTTTCGCCGAGGTGCTGCTGAACCTCGAGAGTGAGATTTTGTTTCTCACTGCCGACTTCAAAGTCGATCTCGAGGGCATCGTAGATTTTGGGCAGAGCGCCGTCCGCCGGGTTGAACTCGACATCGACAACGGGGCCGATGACCTGAACGATTCTTCCTTTATGATTCATGTGTGGTTGGTGAGCGTAAAAAAGGGTGTTTTGTTTAGCGTGCTGGCATGCCGACGGCAACAGCAATTTGATTTTTAAAACAGCAAGGTTGTGGGTGATTCGAGGCTCTTGCGGATGGTCGCGAGGAACTCGGCTCCAGCGGCTCCATCCACAACGCGATGATCTCCGCTGAGTGCAATGGTCATCCGCTGTCCGGCCACGATTTGATCCTGCGCGTTGACGACAGGTTTTTTCACGATCGCACCGACGGCCAGAATGGCAGCCTGCGGGGGATTGACGATGGCGTAGAAGCTGTCGATTCCAAAGGCGCCGAGATTCGAGATGGTGAGGGTGCCGCCTTGGTATTCCTCGGGTTTGATTTTTTTCGAACGGGCGCGAACGGCGAGGTCTTTCACGGCGCCGCTGATTTCGCGGAGCGAAAGGTTGTGGGCGTCGCGGATCACTGGGGTGATGAGGCCGTCTTCAACGGCGATGGCCACCGAGAGATTGACGCTGGCGTATTCGATAATGGAATCGCCTGCGAACGCGGCGTTGACTTTCGGGTGTGCCTTGGCGGCGCGTGCTGCGGCGAGAAGAATGAAATCGTTCACAGTCACCTTGGCGGTTCCTGCAGCCTCGGCGGCGGCATTCAAATCCTTTCTCAACTTGGAGAGCGGAGCCGCATCGATTTCGATCGTGAGATAGAAATGCGGAATCTGGGTTTTGCTGGCCAAGAGACGCTCGGCAATCGTGCGCCGCATTCCGGAAAGAGGTGTCTTCGTATCTGCATCCGAGAACGGCACCTCAATGCGGGGCGCTGCAGGAGCGGTGCCGCGCACTGCCGTGGCTGTGGCGGGGACATCCGCTGCAACAATGCGGCCTCCAGGACCTGTGCCTTGAACTCCGGAAAGATCCACCCCGCGTTCGAGGGCGATTTTCTTGGCAAGAGGGGAGGCTTTGACGCGGGAGCCATCGGTGGAGGCTACCGCTTTTGGCTTGGCTGCCGCAGGCGCGGCGGGAGCGGAGGTTGACGCTGCGGGTGCGCTTGGGGCGGACGATTTGGCAGCACTTTTCTTCCCGCCTTCAAGATTGGCAATCGGCTGGCCGACCTTCACAACTCCGCCTTCAGGGATGAGAAGTTCCGTGATCAGCCCGTCATCGAAGGCTTCCATTTCCATGGTGGCCTTGTCGGTCTCCACATCGGCGATGACATCGCCAACGGAAATTTTGTCGCCGGCTTTTTTGTGCCATTTGATGAGCGTTCCCTCGAGCATCGTGTCGCTCAGTTTGGGCATGGTGATTTGATTCATAGTCGGAATGCGTCTTAGCGGATGTGTAGAACTTTTTCGATGATGCGTGCCACTGTGGGGAGTTGCAGGTTTTCCAAGGCCGGGGAGTAGATGGCCGGGGCGTCGAGCGAGCACACACGCTGAACGGGCGCGTCGAGATCGTCGAAGGCCTTCTCTTGAATGGTTGCCGCAATCTGGGCTGACACGCCGCAGAAAGGCTTGTTCTCATCGACAAGAACAGCCCGGTGCGTTTTGCGAACAGAGTGGAGAATCGCCTCCTCGTCCAGCGGGCGAATCGAACGGAGATCAAGCACCTCGGCGTTGATGTCATGCTCAGCGGCGAGAATCTCTGCCGCTTTCAGGGCCGTGATGACCGCGCGCCCGTGGGCGATCAGCGAGACATCGGTGCCCTCGCGCTTGAGGTCGGCCACGCCGAGGGGGATGATGTATTCCTCTTCGGGAACCTCCCATGACTCGCCGTAAAGAAGCGTGTTTTCCATGACGCAGACAGGGTCGTTGTCCCGGATGGCCGCCTTCATCAAGCCCTTGGCATCGTAGGCAGTCGCGGGGCAGACGACTTTGAGCCCCGGCGTGTTGGCGATAAAATTTTCCGGCGTGTGCGAGTGGGTGGCACCGACATTGGTTCCACCGTTTGCTGGGCCGCGGATGACGATGGGGCAGTTGATGAGTCCACCGCTCATGTAGCGAACCTGGCCGGCGTTATTGATAATCTGATCCCATGCCACATACGCGAAGCTCCAGAACATGAGTTCCATCACGGGACGGACGCCCAGCATCGAGGCGCCTATGCCCATGCCGATGAAGCCCGCTTCGCTGATCGGGGCATCGACCACGCGCTTGTCTCCGAAGCGTTGCCAGAGGCCTTCGGTGACTTTGTAGGCGCCGTTGTATTGAGCCACTTCCTCTCCAATGATGACGACATTTTCGTCACGGATGATTTCCTCGGCGAGGGCATCGTTGAGGGCTTTGCGGTAGGTGATCAGAGGCATGGTGCTGTGTGTTCTAAAAAATCGTTTCGGTCAGGAAATGCGAACGCCCGAAGCGGGCGGCGGCGTGGTTGTTATTCGCTGAAGAAGTGGCGTCCGGTTGAGCCGGACTCGGTTTTGTTGTCCACTTCCCAGTAGACATCCTCGAAAATTGTCTCGGGTGAGGGAGAGTCGCTATCGATCGCAAACTGCGCAGCCGCGTCCGCTTCGTCTTTCGCGGCCTCATCGATCGCATCGGCCTCGGCTTCGGTGAGGACACCTTCATCCATGAGGCGTTTTTTCCAGAGGCTGATCGGGTCGTGGTGTGTCTTGTAGCGCTCGATTTCCTCGGGCGAGCGGTATTTTTTGGCATTCGCATCCGCGACCGAGTGGCCGTAGTAGCGGTAGGTGTCGACCTCGAGAACGGTCGGGAGCGACTGCTCGTGCGCGCGGCGCATGGCGTTTGCGGTCTTGGCCCGCACTTCGTAGAGATCCTCACCATTGGCGATATCCCATACGATGCCATATCCATCGGCTCGCTCGGCGAGGCAATTTCTCATCGCCGAAGAGCGCTCCAGCGTGGTGCCCATGGAGTATTTGTTGTTTTCGATGATGTAAACGACCGGAAGCTTCCAGAGTGCGGCGAGGTTCAAGGATTCGTGGTAGGCGCCTTGGTTCACAGCTCCATCGCCCATGAAACAAAGCGCGCAACCTTTCAGACCTTTGTATTTAAGTCCGTAAGCGAGTCCCAACCCGAGCGGGGTCTGGCCACCGACGATTCCATGACCGCCCCAGTAGTTTTTGTCGGGCGCGAAGAAGTGCATCGATCCGCCCTTGCCGCGTGAGCAGCCAGTGGCTTTTCCAAAAAGCTCAGCCATGCATTCATTCATGCCCATTCCCACGGCGAGCGCGTGACCATGGTCGCGGTAGGCGGTGATGACATGGTCGTTCTTACCCATCAGAGAAACGGTCCCCACGGCCACCGCCTCCTGCCCAATGTAGAGGTGGAGGAATCCGCCCATCATGCCTTGGTTGTAATACTTGAGCGATGTCTGCTCGAAGCGCCTGATGCGGATCATTTCCCTAAAAAAACCAATTTTCTGCTTCGGTTTGAGCGAGGCATTGATTTCCGCGCGGGCGTAGTCTGCTGGATCCACGGCTACTTCGTCATCGGTGACACTTGGCATAGGGCTTGAGAGTTTGGGCATGGTGTTGGTTTTCGATCCGGCAGTCCGGACGAACGGGGGGTAGTTTTTCCATTCTCAGCCCCCTTGGCAATGCAGAAATACAAGCCGTCGCCGCCTTTTTTCGTTTCATCCGCCAGCTCGGCGTGTTGACCTTTGACGCATGAAAAATGTGCTCTTCATTCAACATGGGGATGTCGACAAACCCGGTCTCGTCTCTGAGGTGCTGGCTGATATTGGCATCAGCTTGCGCTTTGTTCATCCCTACGCCGGCGAGGCGTTGCCGGAGGATGCCAGTCAATTTGACGGACTCATCCTCGGGGGCGGGGGGCAAAGCGCCTACGAAGTCGAGCTTTTCCCTTACCTCGAATCCGAGTGCGCATTGATCCGCTCCGCTCTCGCTTTTCAAAAACCAATCATTGGCCTGTGTCTGGGTGGACAACTGATCGCGAAGGCTCTCGGAGCCGAGGTTCGCGGGGCTGAGAGCAAGGAGATTGGTTTTTTTCCGGTCACCCGTGTGGTAGATGCGGCGAGTGATCCGCTCGCGGTCATCTTGCCTCCGGTTTTCGGCGCTGCGCATTGGCATGGAGATGTCTTTGAAATCCCCAGCGGTGGTGTGCGTCTGGCCTCGACGGCTCTCACGCCTAACCAGATGTTTCGTTACGGCCGCAGTTGCTACGGATTCCAATTCCACCTCGAAATGACGCCGGCGCTCTTCGAAGAGTTGGTCTGGGATTCGCCGGATTATCTGATCGATTCAGGCCTCGATCCGCAGGACTTGATCCGCCAGGCCCGCGAGGTTCTGCCCGATCTTGAAAAATACGCCCGCGCCGCATTCAAAAAGTGGACTGAGTTTTTATAGGGCTGGATTTTCAAGCGCGTGGCGTGCGGCGGCCTGAAGCTCCAGCCAACGCGGAAACTCGGGATTCGCAGCGTGCAAAATGTGCCTCAGGAGGCTCCTCCACTCCAGGGTGGCCCGCTCGATGTCGCCACGCCGAATTGAGTCCGTCTCGCCTTGCAAGGCGCGCATTCCGCCGCTGCGGTGCAAACTCAACGCCTCACAAGTTCCCTCGCCGAAGCCCGGACACAAGCCGCCCTCGAGGTAACCTTCATGATCGACATGTCCGTAAACCTCGCGCGCCGCGCTCGCGAGGCGCAGGCTCGGCCCATCCGCAAAATCCCCAAAGCGCGGCCCACCCCGGAGGTTTGCCAAGTGCGAGACAATGTCCTCGACGGGGTAGGAGAAATCCTCCAACGCCGCTGCGATCATGAGTCCCTCGCCCCCTTGAAAGCGGCTGAAGAGTCGGCCTCGCGAAGTTGGTGCGCCCGACTCGTCCACAAGCCCCAATTTGCGCCATGCGTGTGCGGGGGATCCCGGAGCGGGATTGAAGACCGCAGAGTTCCCAACTTCACCCAAGGAACTCACGCGCCGCCGGGGAGGCTCCAGTAGGGCGGTGCCATCCGCCATGACGACCGCATCCACGGGAACACTCGCCAGCGAGAGGCGAACCATCAGATTCGGACCGTGCAGGGCGGTGGAGTGAAAAAGGCCGGGCGACCAGTTGTTTTCCAGAAGCGGGATGATATCGCGAATCAGCTCCGCTTCGGAAAATGTCTCGGATTTACCCAAGCCAAGCAGCTTCTGAATCCAAGGCAGCGGATGAAAATGTGTGCCGGAGGACCGCGCGACCGGCACTTCCTTTCCATAGGCAAAGCCGGTCTGCACGGTGATCTTGCAAGCTCTGCCATGCGACAGCGCTTCGAGACTGCGAGGCGCTCGCAGGGCGGGAATCCATCGTCCCTTGTGGAGAGAAAGGCACTCGCCAAGCGGATGCTTTTGCTCTTTTGCGGTTTTCAGTAAATGCCAGGAATTATCCGGCCCAAGGAACTCGACTCTGGTTGGCCCGTGCCGCTCGCTTGATTTTGATGGCACCAAGGCGCTCGCCAAATCGGGAGCGATTTTCTGGCGGCTGAAGAGCCTCTCGCAGACGAGGGATGCGCGTGCAAGCGGACTTGTGCCGTCGTCGGCACCCGCCTCCATGACGCGCAGCAAAGTCGGCCAATCCATTTGGTTGACCCGCCGCAGTTGTCGAGGCGAGGCGTCGGGAAGTCCCGGGAGATTTGGTGCGGTGATCACAAAACCCCGTTCATCAAGACCCCTTCGCCCGGCCCGGCCAAACATCTGGAGCAACTCATCGGAGCGGAGCGTGCGCTGGAACCGGGCGTCGCCGTAGCTGGTCGAGGTGACTATCACGGATCGAACCGAAAAGTTGATTCCCGCTGCAAGGCCTGTGGTGGAGACGATGACATGCAGTTTTCCAGCCTTTCCCAGCGGCTCGATCCAGTCGGCGCGGGCGGAGTAGGGGAGTCCGCTGTGGTGGAATGCCACGCGGTGCTGCAGTAACCTGGCAAGGTCTCTCCCGAGCAGGTTTTGATCTTCCAGCGTCATGCGAACCGGGCTGTCCGCAGGCAGCGCGGCCGCAATCTGTGTAGCCATTTTTTCCGCATCGCGGCGGCGTGGCGCAAAAAGCAGAAGGGGCGTCAATCCCGCTTGGAGCGCGGCCACAGCTACCCGTGGCCAAAAGCCATGCACCGAGTCCGGGATGCGAGGCAGGTTCTCGACTGGAAATTGATCCAGGGGAACCGGACGCTCCCGGACTTGGATCAACTCCACACTCCGCCCGAGTCTTTTGAGCCATTCCGCAATATCCGAGGGATTCCTCACACTTCCACTCAAGAGCAGTAGACGCGTTGAGGGCTGCGGCAGCGCCATGGCCATCTCGTAATTCAGACCACGCTGGGCGTCGGCAAGCATCTGGTATTCGTCCAGAATGAGAAATCCCGGGGAGTTTCCACTGAGAATGCGCTCGCGCTGGGTTTCCAGCGTTGCCACCAGCACGGGAGCCTGAAGGTTCTCCGCGATATCGCCTGTGGCTATGCCGACATTCCATCCGAGGGATTTCCACTCCCGCCACTTGTCGTTTGCGAGGGCGCGGGTCGGGACTGTGTAAACGGCCTGTCCGAGTCGGGCGGCCTCCGGTGTTTTCAAAAAAAGTTCAAATACCCGCGTCTTCCCAGCGCCGGTTGGGGCATCAATAATGACATCACTCCCGCCCTTCAGATGCCGCACCGCATCTTGCTGCCAGAGATCCGGCAGGTTCAGCGAGGCGAAGGGAATCTGCGCGGGGGTGGAGTTCCACATCAGCGTGGCGCGGGATTTTGCGGAGAGGAGGGCTTGAAGCCTGCAGGCGGCTCCGGTCGCGCTCCGACACGGATGAGTTTGATATCCTCCTCGCGGTTTTTGCCAAGTTGGATCGCAGAGGCGCTTTCGAGCCAAAGCGTCATTTTATCGAGCGAGGGAAGCCGGGAGGGAGTCCGGTTTTCATTGAGCAAACGCATGGCCGTGGCATCAATCGCCACGGGGTCCTTGCTCACAAAAATGGTATGGTGGTCGACGAGAAATCCAGGATTTGGGAATGGTCCGCCGGCATATTGGAGCACCAGCGCGTCAAGGATCGTGAGAACGACTTTGCCGTGGATCATGGCATCCGCGTAGATTTCCGCCATGTAGGGATCGCCAAAATCCGGCGAGCGGGTAAAGCGCCGCCAGTTGTCGAGATTCGGAAGTGTCATGTTCGCCAGCGCCCCGTTTACGCCGGTTAGAAAGCTATCTGTGAGGGAGGGGACATTGATGACCTTGTCTACTTCCTGACTTAGAACCTTGGCGTAGTGGCTCGTGCTGCTGAGTTGCTCTCCGCCCATCAGGAGGTCCTCCATGCGGGAACCCTTGCGGTCGCCAAATGAGCTGTCGCCGTAGATCAATCGGCCAATGACGGGTGCGGTGACCTGGGATTTCTTGTCATAGCCTGTCGCCGTATCGACCCATCTTAGACGGTAAAGCGAATCATTCCGCGAGTAGCCGGCGGCAAGGAGGTCGTCGAGGTTGCGATCCCAGACGATGATATTCGCGGGCTGAATCCCGGCGGAAATGAGCCCCGAGGCGATGGCTTTGACCACGGCTGGATGCGTCCCGCTTACAGGGCCACCGGAGGCGGCGACTTTTATGCCCACCCGTTCGCTTGGTTTCACGAGGGAAGCCCAGGCAGTTGCCGGAGTGGGCTTGCCGGTGGCTGCGCAGACTAGATTATCTACCATTCGGCGCACGACTGCGGGATTCGGAGTGCGGCGCGGCCCGAGGGATGAGGTTTCCATCGCATAAAAAACCTCTGCCTGTTCTCCAGCGTGTGCTCCCGCAGGCCATGCGAGCATCACCGCGAAGAGGATTTTGGAAATGAAATTTAAAAAGCTCACCGATGGGTTTTGATATAGCGCTCAAGTTGGACATCGAAGCCTCCCAGATCGATGCGCTGCTTCATGTCGAGCTTGAGCCGGGCGTCTGATGGGCGGATAGAGAGCGGATTTGCAAAAACAAGAACGCCTCCCGGTTGGAGGACTCTGGCGGCAGTCTCCAAAAGATCGCCAACGAGTCCGGCAAGGTTGGGAATGGGAACCCGGCGACCCATGGGAGGATTCGTAATGATCTGGCTTATCGAGTTTGATGCGAGGTCGGCTTCCCGGAAATCCCCATGGAAAAAATCCGCCTCCACGCGAAGGGTGGCGGCTGCAAGATTTGACTTGGCGATATCAATCGCAGCGGCGCTCCGGTCAGACCCCAAGAGCTTCCGCACGCCTCCGAGCAGGCCGCGTTCGATCAATTCCAAACCCGATCCGCAGAAGGGATCCCAAACGACATCGCTGCCCGAATTTCCTGCAAGTCTGGCCATGCAGGCCGCGAGCGGTGGATGCGATGCGGCGGGAACATCAAGCCTGCGATAGGAAAAACGGGGGTCGGGCGAAAGCCTCGGACGGAGTTCCACAAGGAATTGGCCGTCATGCGGGTGAATCTCAACCGCCCAGGGAGCGCTTCGGGCGTCGTTCAAAAGGTCGGGACACAACGCGTAGGCGCGATTGGCGATCTCACGAACAAGTGCCCGCTGGTGGCCGAGGGATGGGAACTCGAGACGGTAGCGGATGCTGCCCTGCGTGAGTGTTTGAAGCAGACGAGAGGAGGCGGCGAGAACCTTTGCAATTGGCTCGGCATCAGGCTCCAGAATCTTTCCGAGAACAAAAGCCAGAGTTCCAAAGCACCGCAGGGTAAGTAAATCGGAGAGGCTGAAGTCGGCGAGGGGGGAGAGTTCCACCAACCCAGGTCGAGTGGATTTGACTGTAAAAAGAGACCTCATTTTCAGCGATGATTCCAGTTCTTGCCTGATAAATCCCTCAAGTCCCCGGCGGCTGCGCAACTGGATTTGCAGACCGGCAACCTTCTCGATCTTTTCGTCCAAGCGAATCGTCGATGGCGACTCTTCCCGGGCGATGCTGGCTTTCACTTTCAAGGCGGTTTGGACCGGAAGTTTGTCAGCGACATCCAAAGTGGCTTTGCCGCCGATTTTATCCAAGGCGCGAGCCAGATATTTTCTCTCCCGCTCTGCGGGATTGTCCCTCTTGAGCAGTTCGATCAAGGCTACCTCGTCTGGCGCCTCCGCTCCGATCTTGGGAAGTGCAGCCATGGCGTAGCGGCGGATTTTTTCATCGGGGTCCTTCAAGAGCGACCGAAGCCAGGCCGCGACTTCGGCTTTTTGAGATGGTGAGCCGCTTTCCAAGAAAACCACGCCGACGGCGCGCACGAGCCCGGCATTCCTTGTTTTAGAACCCGGTGTCTCGCGGTTGAACTCCGGCACATGATTGCTCCAAATTTGCTGCCAGCCAAGGCGGCGCAGTTCCTTGTAGAGATCCTTGGCGGCATTCGTGCTTGCGGTCTTCATGGGATCTTGTCCTCCGGCTTTTTTGCGCCACCAAAAACGGGAATGCGTGGAATGATTTTGGGAGACCAACGCGGGTCTGAAAAAGTGCCGTCCGAGTGGTATTCGAAAAGTTTGCTCACCGGAAAAAACACGATGCCAGGCACGCCCTGCGCATTGAGTCTCATGTCCATGTCGAGTTTGCCTGTGAGGAAATAGATGTCGCCATCGCCGAACATCGAGAAGCCGCTGCCGACAATTTCGATGTTTTTCGTGCTGACCTTCTTGTTGGCGACTGTGAAATCTGCCGTTGCGAGTCGGGCCGTATTGTAGGCCACGCCGGGCAGAATGGCGCCAATGATGCTTGAAAAGGGGCCGAGCGTGGGAATCGCAAACACATTCCCGTCTTCGATACGAATGCTCCCATTTCCTGTCATGAACTCCTCCTCTCCCATTTTGGTTTTGAAATTATACCTTCCGCTGACCACGCCCTTCGAGTCGTCGTAGTTGAAGTAGAGCTTCGTGAGTTTTGAAAAATTCACCCGCTCCAATTGGACATCCGCTGTGAAAAACGGCGACTTGGGGTCGATCGAGACATCTGCTTTTAGCGTGACCTCCCCGCCCATCAGCGGGGCGCGTGTGACTCGGGCATCGACCTTGCTTCCGATCACAAGAACTTTTGCCGATGTTTTTCCGAACGAGAGCGTCTTGCCGAGTAGATCGTAATCCATCCCGGCAGGGGACTCGACTTGGATCGATAAATTATTCTTCGTCGCCAGTCGCATGTGAACCTTGCCTTGAACCGCCACATTCGGATTCGAGCGAAAGCGGTATGGGCTGATTGTCTTCGCGATTTTGGGATCGATCCACATCAGCACATCATAGGGAATGAGTGTGGAACGGATATTTTCAAGGCGCACCTCCTGCCGCCCGACATCGTAGTCAAATGAACCCGTGCCTTTGCCCGGGCCGGTGGTGATGACGATGTTTTTGTAGCTCACACAACTGTCAGCAATCACAAGATCGGCCGTTCCCGAGTCGATCCAGGCGCCGCGCATGGCGGTGCGTCCAAGTTTCAGGTGCCCCGTTCCTTTCATGAGCGCGAAATCCAATTTCGGCGCGCGGAGCGAAATCTGAATGTCCGGCAGGTCGGCGATTTGCATCTTGTCCAAAAATTCCCGCGTCGGGCCGTCCAAAAGCGGGCTCAAATCGGTCGGGGGAATCGAGGTTCGCGCCTGCAGGCGATAGTCTCCCGGAGCAATCCAAAGGTTGCCGGAAAAGGTTCCGCGCTTTGCTGCAAAAGAAATATCGCGCACATGAAGGCGTTGATCCGCCCATGCAAAACCGAAACCCAATTCGCGAAATTCCATTCCTTTGAACTGAAGGTTCGGCGCTAGAAAATTGCCGATGACCCGCAGCCCGGCGTTGGGCTTTGTGAAGTCTGCCGTGACCTCCGCCTCCAGTTCAGGGACTCCCTGAAAATGCGGGCGGTTCTTGTTTTTTTCCGGACCCATGACAGTCGCCAGTATTGGTGCCGGGTTGAGGTTGGATCGAATGGAAAGCATCGCGACTGAGGTGCCGCGCTCCCATTCCCCCGAGGCTTGCAGCAGTCCACTCGCGTCGTGGATCTCAATGATCGGAACGCGAACCCTGCCATCCAGGAAATCACCCTGAATTTTGATGTTCGAGAAAACCATTGCCTTGTGCTCGACCTGCGGGCAGGTGATCGAGAAGTCTGGAAATGCCAGCGTTGAGAGATCAGCGGCATCGACTGTGAATCTTGCGCTGATGACAGGCTCCCCGCGAGCAAAGGAGGTCTCCGCAAGCCAGCGGAGGATTTTTTCAAAGGGAGGATTTTGTTGAGTCTGTTCCTCCGGCACGGGATTCTCGGGCAGTCGCAAGTCGAAGGGGTTTTGCACCTCGCCGTTCAGGCGGACCTTGATCCCTGCCACTGTGCCCTCGAAGGAACTCACACGCATGCCGGCACCGAGGACAATGATTTCGGCATGGATGTCTTTGATTTCGACCCGTTGGCCGTCAGTGGACCTTGGCAGTGGAATCGAAGCGTCCGCCGATCTCAGCGACAGGCTGTCGACCACGACACGCCTCTGCATGAGTTCGCCAAGGCTTACCGAGATGGCAACCTGGTTGATCGATGCCAGCGTGTTGGAGTCATTGCCCCGCTCTCGGACCCGGACATCCCTCGCCACCAGGCCCAGAAACGGATTGATCGACAGGTGGCCTATGCCGACTTCCAGTGTGGGACTGCTTAGTGCCTGGCCGAGCGCCTCCTTGGCTCCGAAGCCGATCCCGCGGACGCGCTGATAATAAACGGCGGCGGGAATGCCGATAAAAATCAACACCAGTGCCAAACGCACGGTGGATTTAAATAGAAAATAGACAATCGGATGAACCTTCATCTCAGCGGTCACATAAGGTGCAACGGATCGATGTCTACCGCGACAAAAACATCTTCGGGCATTGGCAGGGCATCGAGTGTGGCTCGTGCCAAACGCGAGAGTTGAAGCGAGGACGGGCCCCGCAAGGAGACCTGAAAACGATAGTAGGTCTTCGCTTTTTCCAGCGGGGCTGGCACACCTTCGCCCGTGATGACACCGGCGGGTGCTGCGGCTTTCAGTTTCCGCGAAAGCGTTTGGGCGGAGAACTCGACGCGCTCGCGAACTGCTCCCCTGAGCGTGATCATGGCCATGCGACCGAATGGCGGGTAGTCGAAGCGTTTTCGAAATTCCATTTCCTGTTCCATGAACCCCTCGAAATCATGATGCCTTGCAAACTGGATCGATGGGCTGAAGGGCGTGAAAGTTTGCACATACACCTCGCCCTCCATCTCGCCTCGGCCGGCGCGGCCTGCGACCTGCGTGAGGAGCTGGAATGTCCGCTCGCCAGCCCGGAAATCCGGGATGTGGAGGCCGAGGTCGGCATTCACGATTCCCACGAGCGTGACATTTGGAAAATGCAGTCCCTTGGCGATCATTTGCGTGCCGAGGAGAATATCGATGCGGCCTTCTTTAAATGCTCCGAGCGTCTCGCGGTAAGCCTCCTTGCGGGTCATTGAGTCGGCATCCATACGGGCGATGCGGGCTTTCGGGAAGATGCGCTTCAGGGCCTCTTCGACCTTTTGCGTCCCGGTTCCCGAGTATCGAATCTTCGGGTCCGAGCATTTCGGGCAGGCCTTCGGTGCACGGCTGCTATGTCCGCAGATATGGCACATCAACCGCTCGGCGGCACGGTGGTAGGTGAGCGAGACACTGCAATCCGGGCATTGGCACACATGACCGCACGCCTCGCAGATCATCGAGGTGGAAAATCCCCTGCGGTTCAGAAAAAGAATCGTTTGCTCGCCCTTGGCCATCCGCCCCTCCACCGCCTCGCGCAGGGCGCGGGAGAGAATGCCACCCTCTGGATCATTCCTCGTGGGACGCCGCAAATCCGTGACCCTCACGACCGGCATGCTTTTGTCGTCCACTCGCTGGTCGAGACGCACGAGTTGGTATTTTCCCGACTGGGCGTTGTGCCAGCTTTCGAGGGATGGCGTTGCGCTGCCTAAAAGGACGGCAGCGCCTTCTCGCTTTCCGCGCAGCACAGCCATGTCGCGGGCATTGTAGCGCGGAGCCTCGTCTTGTTTGTAGGAATTTTCATGCTCCTCATCGACGATGATGATCCCGGGGTTTTCGACCGGCGCAAAAATCGAACTCCGGGCACCAATCACGATTCTTGCCGCTCCGTTGTGGATTTTATGCCACTCGTCGTGGCGTTCCCCTTCCGAGAGGTGGCTGTGCAGCACAGCAATCTGGTCCTGCATCTCGGCAAAGCGGGACTTGAAGCGCTCCACAGTCTGGGGTGTGAGGGCGATCTCAGGAACAAGCACCAGAGCGGTTCGGCCGGTATCCACCGCATGGCGGATGGCGCGCAGGTAGATTTCCGTTTTCCCTGACCCGGTCACGCCGAAGAGCAGAATCGGCTTCTCTGGTTTGGCCATGGTTTCAACCACCACTTTCATCGCCGCCTCTTGCTCGGTGTTTAAAGTCAACTCGGCACCCGCCACGAAGCGTTCGGAGTAGGGGTTTCTGGAAACAACAGAGACTTCTATGACAACGAGGCCATTCTTTTCCAAAGTGCGGAAGACACTTTCATGCACGCCAGCCTTGTTTGCCGCCTCGGTGACAAGGATTGGCTCCTCCGTCAGCACTCGCAGGGCATCCGCCTGACGCGGGGCTCGGCGGGCGATGGCTTCAAAATCCTCCTCGGTGAACACCCTCGCGGCCCGCACCGTGTTCTGCTTCTTGGCCCCGACTTTTCCATCCCTCACCGCCACCGGCAACACACTGCGGACGGCCGTTTCGAGCGGGCAGCAGTAGTAGTCACTCATCCAGCGCGCCAATTCCAGGAGCGACGGACGGATCATCGGCTTCTCATCCAGCAGTTCGGCAATGTCCCGCACCTTGGCGAATTCCGATTCCTCCAAAATTTCAATCACCGTCCCAGGCAGTAGCCGGGTCCGCACCGGCACCCGAACCCTCGACCCAATTCCAACCGCCGCCTGCATAGCCTCAGGAACACTGTAATCCAGCATCCGCCCGGCGGCTTGGTCAGGTAGCACTCTTACAAACATCCCGCCAAATATCCCCGCCATCCGCCCTTGCGGCAAGCCTTGCGCCAGCGATCAATTCAGTCCGGCTTTTTTGTTCCAGAATGCAAATGAAATTGCCTATGCTATTTTTGTCAGCAGGTGGCTTACTCAAACTGAGGCGACCAGAGACGGTGTTGACTTTGGATTCATGGAGTTGGCTCCCCTTTCAGGTAGAGGGCGAAAGATTGGTCGAAATCGGAGAGGTATTCCCGATCCTGCTTCACTCGGTATTTTTCGTATTCCGCATGGGCCTTGAGCACCGCCATTTCGTGTGAGATCTGCCCGGCGTTTTCCAAGACCTGCTGTTCATTAAAATTCAAGAAGCGGCGCACTTGGGCAAGCCAGTCGGTCATCGACATCACCATTTTGTTTAGCGCCCGCATCTCGGCGAAATCGATGAACATGCCCACCAGTCGGTTGAGCTTATCGCCTTCGGCTTGGTTCAGATAATTTTTGGCAATCGTAACATCGCCCTTGAGCACCTTGCCGTGCGGGGCGTTTCTCCAAGTTGTCAGACCCATGAAGGGCTTCTCGGCGTCGGCCCGCTCGTGAACGATCTCGGCGGCCGTCTTGCCTGTGGTGGCGAAGTGCAGGTGATTTTGAACGACTTTGTAGAAGTGCTGAGTTTCCTCGCTGTCGCTCCGATAATCGCTGCTGCACTGCTCGAAGACATCGGCGATCTTCTGGTAGGCACGGCGCTCGCTCGCCCGTATCTCCCGGATCCTTTCCAGCAACTCATCGAAATAGTCCTGCCCGAAAGCGCGGCCGTTTTTGAGCTGGGTATCATTAATGACGAAGCCCTTGACGATGAATTCCCGCAGCGTCGTCGTGGCCCAGATGCGGAAGTGGGTGGCCTTGAGTGAATTGACCCGGTAGCCTACGGCGATTGCTGCATCAAGGTTGTAGTAGTTGGTGGCGTAGGTTTTTCCGTCAGCGGCAGTTGTTTCCAAAATGGAAACAACTGCGGACTCAAGCAACTCGCCCGATGCGAAGATGTTTTTGAGGTGCTTGCTGACTGCCGGCGGCTTGACCCCGAAGAGATCGGCCATGACTTTTTGGGTGAGCCAAAAATTATCCCGGGCGAAAAGGACATTGACCGTCACTTTGCCGTCAACTGCTTGATACAGGACGATCTTGGATGGTTCGTCGTTTGCTGATAGGCCGCTCATAAGCTGACTTGATCTTCAAAGATTTTATCTGACCTGTGAGTGGGCGTGGTGCGCGGTTCGCAAATGTTTTAAAAATCTCTCACTCTTCCGGCGTTAGGATGCGCTCCAATTCGGCCATGCGACTTAGGATTTTTGCGCGCTCCTCGCGGTGCTCGTCCATTTCCATCGGAGGAAACATACTCTCGGCGTAGTAGGGGAGGTGGCCCGAGGTTTTATACATTTTTTCTTTTGCGAGGTGGGGGCTGCGGACGCGCACATAACCGGCGGCGAATTCGGATTCTTTGGCGAGTTTTTCGAGTTCCTCGACCAGCACGGTGCCTTTGGGAAGCCAGAGTGGCATGCCAGGGCCGACGAATTCGGAGTCGATGGCGTAGAGTCCCATCTCGGCGCCGATCTTGCGGTGGTCGCGCTTTTTGGCCTCCTCGAGCATGGTGAAATACTCCTCCATGGCTGTCTTGTTTTTGAACGCCGTGCCGTAAATGCGCTGGAGTTGGGGATTCCGCTCGTCGCCTTTGTAGTAGGCGCTGGCGACATGCGTGAGCTTGAACGCGCCGATGTTGCCAGTGCGCATGACATGAGGGCCCGCGCAGAGATCGGTGAATTCGCCGTTGCGGTAGAGGGTGATCGTTTCGTCCTCGGGGATGTTCTGAACGATATCGAGCTTGAACTTGGATGCCACACCGCGCGGAGCGAGGGAGGCCAGTTCACCGCGCTCGGCCATGGCGAGGGCGTCGGCGCGGGAAATCTCGACACGCTCAAAGACATGGTTGGCCTTGATCTCGCGTTTCATCTCTTCCTCGATGCGGGAAAAATCCTCCGGCGAGATGCGGTGGGCGAGTTCGAGATCGTAATAGAAGCCGTTCTCCACCGGCGGACCTGCTGCGAACTGGGCCTCGGGCCAGATTTTCAAAATTGCCGTGGCAAGCACATGGGCGGCGGAGTGGCGGATGCGTTCGAGTTCAGTCATGGAATGGCGGGTTTCAAAGGTTTTTTACCACGGAGGACACGGAGATCACGGAGTGGAAGAAGGGAATTTTGGAATGGCAATGGCGGCGGATGGGATAAGTTGCGGGATGCCGTTTTGAATGGGGTAGGCCATAGAGGAGTCAGTGCTTATCCAAGCGGCCTCCAGCGCGGTGTGTGTAGGTATTTTCCGTAATGCCGCCAGTTCCCCATCCGTCGCCTCGCGCAGGGGTTGGCGCGTTTGCGGGCAGATAAAGTTGCTCTGGATCGCAGTATTAGAATCGCTCATCTGGTCTCGCAGGCAATTTAAGGTTCCAATAAATCTTATCCAATTTCTCCTCCGTGCTCTCCGTGTCCTCCGTGGTTAATCCCGTCGTCAATGATCTCAATATTTCGGCATTGATGTGTCCACTCGGTCTGCCCAAGCGAGGATTCCGCCGGCGACATTGAGGAGTTTCGAGAATCCGGCCTTTTGCAGGTGGCGCACCGCTGTTGCGCTGCGTCCCCCGACTTTGCAGTGGATGATGATTTCATCCGCCGTATCGAGCTCGCTCATGCGCGAGGAGAGTTCGCCCAGCGGAATGAGTTTGGCTCCGGGAATGCGTGAGATGTCCCATTCGAAGGGTTCGCGCACATCGAGCAGGACAAATTTATCATTGCGGTCGATACGGGATTTCAACTCCTCCACCGTGATCTCAGGAACAGGTAGTTCAGCCTCTTCTTCGGCCCTGGCCTGAGGGATTCCGCAGAATGTCTCGTAATCGATTAGGTCGGTGATGGTCGGGTTTTCCGAGCAAACAGGGCAGCTTGGATCCTTACGGATTTTGAACTCGCGGAATTTCATCTTCAGCGCGTCAAAGTGCACGAGGCGGCCGATGAGCGGTTCGCCGATGCCTACGATGAGTTTGATGGCCTCAATCGCCTGCATGACCCCAATCACGCCTGGCAGAACGCCCAGCACGCAGCCCTCGGCGCAGCTTGGAACCATCCCTGGCGGTGGAGGTTCGGGATACAGGCAGCGGTAGCAGGGGCCACCGAGATGCGGGGCAAAAACAGTGCACTGGCCGTCGAAGCGGAAGATCGAGCCGTAGATGTTCGGCTTCTTCAGAAAAACACAGATGTCATTGCTCAGGTAGCGTGTGGGGAAATTGTCCGTGCCGTCGATCACGATGTCATAGGGTTCGACAATCTCGCGTGCGTTCTCGGCTTGGAAGAGTGCGTCGTGCAGGTTGACCTGCACATTCGGGTTGATTTCCTTGATGCGGTCGCGGGCGCTGTTGAGCTTCTTGCGGCCTACATCCTTCGTTCCATGCAAAATCTGGCGCTGGAGGTTCGAGTAGTCCACGACATCGAAATCCACAAGCCCTAGCGTGCCGACGCCCGCCGCTGCGAGGTAGAGCGCGATCGGCGAGCCAAGTCCG
>JBIKUM010000209.1:0-5593 GCA_044347585.1 Terrimicrobiaceae bacterium | reverse complement strand
GCGAGGGCAAGGATGTTGCTGCAGTCGATCTCCACTACCTCGCCAGCGGCACCGTTGCAGGAACCGTGATTTTGCTGAAGGATGCAGGATGGAAGGAATCCGATGTGCCTACGCTTCTCGGTTCGCTGGATGAAGATTTTCTGCCTGATGTGGACCTCGATCATGGAAACCTGAACTATACTGTTGTCCTCGGAGAGGTGCTTGGGAACTACGAGGCAGAGGTAACTGCTAGGAGCTAATTGAATGCTCACCGATTACCACGCAAAATACTTTGCTTATGACCTTACAAGGCGCTGCCCATCGGATAGCGTTGATAAACTGGCAGCTGCGGTTGCAGGAGCTCGTGTTGACCTGAATCCACACCAAGTTGACGCTGCTCTTTTTGCTTTTTCCTCTCCACTTTCGAAGGGCGCTATTTTGGCTGATGAGGTAGGTCTCGGTAAGACCATTGAAGCGGGTCTGGTGCTTGCTCAGAAATGGGCAGAACGGATGCGTCGCATCCTAATTATTGTTCCATCGAACCTCCGCAAACAGTGGCACCAGGAATTAAGTGAAAAATTTTTCCTGCCATGCTGCATCCTTGAAACAAAATCCTACAATGCGGCCATCCGCCTTGGACAATTCAGTCCGTTTGAGCGTGAGGAGATTGTTATCTGCTCTTACCAGTTTGCACGGAATAAGGCATCGGATGTCGCAAACACACGTTGGGATCTTGTCGTCATCGACGAAGCACACAGACTTCGGAATGTTTACAAGCCTTCGAACATCGTTGCCAACACGCTCAAGCTGGCACTTGCAAACAAGCCAAAGATTCTTCTCACGGCAACTCCACTCCAAAACTCGCTTCTGGAGCTTTTTGGGCTCGTCAGTTTTATCGACGACCACACTTTTGGAGACATCAAGAGCTTTCGGGATCAATTTACCAACCTGTGTCAGGAGCAGGTTTTCCAAACCCTCAAAACGCGGCTCCGACCCATTTGTCACCGCACTCTTCGCAGGCAGGTTACCTCTTACATCCCGTTCACAAAACGCCTGCCGATTCTGGAAGAATTCACACCGGAAGAAAGCGAGGATCGTCTCTACAATCTGGTCTCGGACTATCTGCGTCGCGAAAATCTCCAAGCTCTCCCGGCGAGCCAGCGTTCACTCATGACTCTTGTGCTAAGGAAGCTTTTAGCATCCTCCACGTTTGCTATTGCCGGAGCCCTTGAGTCCATTTCCAGCCGCCTGCGAGCTAAACTTCAGAAAAAGGAGCCTGCTGAGCCCCTTGAGGAGGAGCTCGACAAAGATTATGAGGCCCTTGATGAAACGGCCGAAGAATGGGGTGAAGACGATGCCGCCGAGCCACTCAGTGACGCAGATCGTGCCGCCATTGAGGCTGAGGTAGCCGACTTGGACAGCTTCGCCAATCTCGCTGTCTCAATCAGCCATAACGCTAAGGGCAAAGCTCTCCTCAAGGCGCTCAGCATCGCTTTTGCCAAAGCTCGGGAAATTGGAGCTGCCGACAAGGCGATCATCTTTACCGAGTCTCGCAAGACTCAGAATTATTTACTTCGAGTGCTCGGTGGTAGCGATTTCAAGGACGGCATCGTTTTGTTCAACGGCTCGAATACCGACGACCAGTCCAAGCTGATTTATTCAGCGTGGCTGGAAAAAAATTCCGGCACGGATAGAATAACGGGCTCCAAGTCCGCTGATATGCGATCTGCACTTGTGGATTACTTCCGTGAGGAAGGCCGAATCATGATTGCCACTGAAGCCGGGGCGGAGGGGATTAATCTTCAATTTTGTTCCCTGATCGTGAACTACGACCTTCCGTGGAATCCGCAGCGTATCGAGCAACGAATTGGCCGATGCCATCGCTACGGCCAGAAACACGATGTGGTGGTGGTTAATTTCTTGAATCGAAAAAACGAGGCAGACCGCCGTGTGTATGAATTGCTGTCGGAAAAGTTCCAGCTCTTCGAAGGCGTCTTTGGTGCAAGCGACGAAGTTCTTGGTGCCATCGAAAGTGGCGTTGATTTTGAAAAGCGCATCGCGGACATCTACCAGCGCTGCCGCAAGCATGAGGAAATTCAAGGTGCCTTCGACCAGCTTCAGCTTGAGCTTCGCTTGGAGATCGATGAGTCGATGAGTCGCACTCGCCGCCAGCTACTCGAAAATTTTGATGACGAAGTTCGCGAAAAGCTTCGTGTCCGCGCTGATGCCTCCACAGCCTCCCTGAACCGCATTGAGCAAGCCCTCATGCGCCTCACAGCCTATGAGCTTAAGAACCATGCCGAGTTTTTAAGCGACTACTCGTTTAATCTTAAATCTGCCCCTTTTGCTGGTGACATGCCTCTCGGTCTCTATGAGCTCCCGCGCAGAACAGGCGAGGCCCACCTTTACCGCCTGAACCACCCGCTTGCAGAGGCCCTCGTCAATCAAGCCAAGGCACGCGACCTTCCTGTCTCTGAAGTCTCCTTCGACTATGATGTGCATGATGGCAAAATCACGATCTTGGAACCTTTACTGGGTCAATCTGGATGGCTCACCATTTCGATGCTAAGCGTGGAGGCTCTCGGCCAAGAAGAAGATCACATCTTGATTTCAGCTGTCTCCGATTCGGGCGAGGCACTAGACCCGGAGCAAGCTTCCCGATTCTTTCTGTTGCCCGGGACTTCCGTCCCATGCTCCGATCTGCCGATACACTCTCAGTCTTTGGAAAAGCTCCGTGAGAAGGCTGAGGCTGCTACTCTTGAAGCCATAGCAAGTCGCAACTCGAAGTTCTTTGAAGCCGAAGTGCTTAAACTCGACGGCTGGGCTGATGATCAAGTTGCCACATCCGAGAAGGCGCTCAAAGACATCAAGAAGCGCATTCGTGAGCTGCGCAATAGCGTTACCAAGGCCACGGATCTCGCCGAGCAGGCCCACCTGCAAGAGGAAATCGTTGAGGCTGAGCGAAAGCAGCGCAAACTCCGGCAGGAAATTTTCGAAATAGAAGATCGCATTTTATCCGAGCGCGATCGCCTCGTGACCGGTATTCGCGGCAAGCTCCACCCACACCTCCAGAAACAGACCTTGTTTACCATCCGATGGTCCTTGCAAGGACAGCGAAGGCAAGCGCTCGCCAATTAGAAATCAACCCACTACGCTTTTTCCAATGCTAGACTCTGAAACACCCATCCCCGCCTCGCCGAACTTCGAGAAGCTCAAGGCCAAGCTCCGCGAGTTGTTCGAGTTGGACAAAGCCGACCTCGACTTCGGCATCTATCGCGTCCTCCGCCAGCGCCACACCGAGATTGCGGAGTTTCTGGACAAGCACCTCGAAAAGACCGTCCGCGCCGCGCTGACCACGCACGGCGACGTGCAAAGCGTCCAGCTTAAGCACGACTTGGAAAAGGCCGAGACTGCCGCGGCAGGAGCGGGCATCGCTCCGGAGCAGTCTCCTCGCGTGATGGAGCTGCGCGACAAGCTCACCAAGGGCGCCGATCTGGAGGCCATCGCCGACGAGGTTTATTCCCATCTCCTCACGTTCTTCTCCCGCTATTACCAGGGCGGCGATTTCCTCGGGCTGCACCGCTCCACCGTCCACGGGCGCGAGAAATACATGATCCCCTACAACGGCGAGGAGGTGAAGTTGATCTGGGCCAACATGGATCAGTATTACATCAAATCCTCCGAGCTGCTCCGCGACTACACCTTCCGCATCCGCAAGGCCGACATCGCCACTGGCGAACTCAACCTCGACGACCTGCCCGCCGAATCCGTCGTCCGCTTCAAGCTCGTCGAGGGCGACACCGAGAAAGACAACCGCAAACCCGACGGCAAGACTACCCGCGCCTTCGCCCTCGATGGCGAAAAGCCCTTCGAGGAAGACGGGAATACACTCAGCGTGCGCTTCCGCTACCACGAGCACACCAGCGAACGCAACCTCCAGGACAAGCTCAACGCCGACACCGAGAAGACTCTGGCCGATGCCTTGCCACCAACGTGGAAGGCGCTTCTCTTTTCCGCCGACCCCACGCACCGGCCCAAAGACAAGAAAGACACGCGCACCATTCTGCAAAAGCACCTTCGCGGCTACACCGCCAAATACCTGTTCGACTATTTCATCCACAAAGACCTCGGTGGCTTCCTGCGCCGTGAGCTGGACTTCTATGTGAAGAACGAGGTCATGCACCTCGACGACATCGAGAACGCCGCCGCGCCCAAGGCCGAGGAATACCTCTCCAAGATCCGCGCCATCCGCCGCTGCGCTATGCCGGTCATTCAGATGATTGCGCAACTGGAGGACTTTCAAAAGAAGCTCTGGCTGAAGAAGAAGTTCGTCGTCGAAACGCGCTACTGTCTCACGCTTGACCGAGTGCCCGAGACGCTCTACCCGGACATTTGCGGCAGCGATGCGCAGTGGCAGGAATGGGAGGAACTGGTCGCGCTCTCCGACCTGAAGCCCAAGCGCACGGCCGAGTTTCTCAAGGCACACCCATACCTAATGCTCGACACGCGGCACTTCCCCCGCGAGTTCACGCTCAAACTGCTGGCCTCCATTGAAGACCTCGACGCCGGCCTCAATGGCGTTTGCTTCCACTCCGAGAATTTCCAGGCACTCCAACTCATGCAGGAGCGGTATCGAGAGCAGGTGAAGTGCGCTTACTTTGACCCACCCTACAACACAGGGAACGACGGATTCCCATACAAGGATTCATGTCCCCATTCCAGTTGGTTGGCGATGTTCGCCAATCGCTTTGTCACCTCATTAAACCTCCTTCGAGAGGACGGGCACTTCTTTGTTTCAATCGACGAGATTGAAATGAGTCGGCTAAGAGAAGCGATAATCGCCCTTGCGGGTGAGCACAATTACCTGGGCGAGTTGGTGTGGCAGGGGAGCTCAAAGAACGACCAAAAGTATGTTTCCTTCGCTCACGAATACTTGCTAGCAGGGTTTCGCAGCAAGGAACTGGTTGATGCGACACCGGAGCGATGGCTAGAGCGAAAGGGCGGCCTTGACGACATCTACGCGGCATTCGAGCGCATCAAAAAGCTGCATCCGGAAGATTACGAGGCTCAGACAGAGGCGCTGAAGGAGTGGTATTCGAGCCTGAAGGATTCTCACCCTGCAAAGCAGTGGAGTCATTATTGCAGAGCAGAACGCCGTGGAATCTACTTCCCCGACAACATATCGAAACCGGCCAAGGGCTATTTCTACGATGTTCCACATCCGACGACTGGAAAAGCGTGTAGGCCACCCAAAGGCGGTTACCGCTTCGTGTGGGAAACCATGCAGAAGGAGTTGGCTGACGACCTGATCCATTTTGGATCCGACGAAACCACGGTTCCTTGCCGAAAGTCGTTCCTCCGCGAAACTGAGTTCTCAAGTCCACGTTCTGTGATTTATCAAGATGGGCGCGCTGCAACGGGCCACATTGCCTCGCTGTTCGGATCGAAAGACGCATTCCAGAATCCAAAAGACCACAATGTTCTCGGCCGAATTTTCCGCTACTCTTGCGACAAGACTTCTTGGTTTTGTGACCCGTTTTCCGGGTCGGGATCCACTGCCAATGCGGTTATTGACCTCAACCGCGAGGATAAGGGACTCCGTAAATACCTGCTC
>JBIKUM010000221.1:0-5181 GCA_044347585.1 Terrimicrobiaceae bacterium | reverse complement strand
ACCGTCCGATCGCGATCGGACGGTAGGGCCGGAAGAGCGTAAAATCCGTAAAAAGAACGGCATCGGCACCGTATTTCTGGCGCAACATGGCCATGACCGATGATGGAATGATCTCGGAGGAGGAAACCGCCTCGCGGTTGATGAGGGAGGCCATGTCGGTGCGACTAACTTGAACGATCTCGTATTTAACGACCTTTGACAACTCGGCGCGGAAAATGCCATCCATGTCACGCTGGGTCTGGTCGATCGGGCGCGTCGAGTAGATGGGGAGAACAGCCAAACGGCGCATTCCCGCAGGCCAGCGGATTCCGGAATTGGCAGCGAGATCCTGTGGCGGAAGGGACATCGTCGGCCGGGAAATCTGCTGGATGCGACTGGAGCGATTGGGTTTGTCATTGACCGACCGCGAGGTCGATTGCGTGCAGGCCACGAGAGAAAATGCAGCCAAGAGACAAAGGATTCGGAATGTCATGCCAGAATGCACAGCATTTTTCATGCCTTCAGTAAAAACACTCGAACACCCGCAGGGCTTCGATGGCTGCAAGGGCAAGTGAATTGGAACTTTCGGCTTGCCGGAGTCGGCTTTCTCTTTAGGTTTTTGGCGACCTCAGGCAGCTCTTCGTATGGCACGGGAGTTGCTGAACATATTGAACTTCATATGCGCCCCATCTCATCAAACGACCGAAAATCCACATTTTCCGCCGTGTTTCGACGCGGACTTTGTCTTGTGACCCTGACCTTGGTCTGCATCGCGACATCGCTCAGCTTGAGTTCCTGCTCCTCGACCCCGAAGAAGAAGCCAGCCGCCCAAGCCTCCGCCCTGCCGCAGAAGCTCCCGAAGCCAGCCCCGATGCGTATCGCGCAGGACACCAACTCACGCCGCAAACCGCCGCTCCTGCCAAAAACCATTGTCAACATCCCCGATAGCGACGACATCCCCTCTGCCTTGGCGGATACCTCCAGCAGCCCAAGCGAGACCAAAGTCGTGGACAGCACGACGCCGAAATTCATCAACAACGAACAAACTCAGGATTTCTTCCAGGGAGCTGGCGACGGCCCCGCCGGCGAGACCGTTCTTGGCTCGTTCTTTGACACTGTTTTCCGGCCCGCCAACACGGCCAATCAACCCGTCAGCAGCACCTCTTACACAGTCGAATAACCATGCGCCGCCTTACCGGACTTTCCCTGCTCGTTTTCACGGCCGCCGCCCACGCGGAAATAGCCGCTCCACCGCCAATCACCCCCGAAGCCGCACCGCAGGCCCAAGCTGGCTCCGTAATGATGGAAAGCCACGCCGCGCCTCCCCTCCAAAACAGCCTGACTCCCACGGGAAACCCGACGGGCATGGCCGAACCGATTGAATTCGATGCCTTGGAAGTCGAGTTGGAAGAAAATCCCGCCTATGCACCCAGCCTCATGGCCAGCGAAGCCGGCGTGGAGGCTCTTGAGCAGGAAATGCAGCTGGCCCTGGAAAACGGCGACCCCGCGCAAGCGGAAAAATTGTTCAACCAAGTCCTCCGCCTCGCAGCCCCCGAGAAGCAAAAGCGCAACGCGCTTTTGATCATGGGCCGCAATCTTGAGGAAAAACAAAAACAACCCGCGAAAGCCGCCGTCGTTTACGAGCAGTTCGTTAATCTCTTTCCCAGCGATCCAGAAGCTCCAGGCACGCTTTTGAGGCTTGGTCGGATCTACCGCGAGAACGGGGCCTATGCCAGCGCACTGAACAAATTCTACAGCGTCCTTTACTCAGCACTTCAGGTTAAAACCGGAGAGGAATACACCGACTCCTCCCTGCGCGCCAAAATGGAGATCGCCCATACGCACTTCGCCGCCGGCGACTACAAGGCTGCCGCCGAACTCTACTCCCGCCTCAAGCTCGTAAAGATGACCCAAGCCGAGGCCAGCGAAGTCGCCTTCCGCTCCGCCTACATCTCCTATCTTTCCGGCCAATACACAAACTCCCTCACAGGAGCCGAAGGCTTCCTCGCCACCTACCCCACCAGTCCCCTCGCCCCCGAGGCCCAGTATCTGCGCGTTCAGTCCCTCCGCGCCCTCGGCCGCAAAGAGGAGGCCATGAAGGAGACCATCAAGCTTCTGCAAGCCG
This sequence comes from Terrimicrobiaceae bacterium, assembly GCA_044347585.1. Lineage (GTDB taxonomy): Bacteria > Verrucomicrobiota > Verrucomicrobiia > Chthoniobacterales > Terrimicrobiaceae > UBA967. Next base: position 3,077 of record JBIKUM010000221.1, on the reverse strand, counting down.
GCCGCGAATTCGGAAAGAAAAAACCTGCCGTCTGGGCCTACTGGCAGCGCAAAACCGGAAACGAAATCGCCAACGAACTCTACGAGACCGGCGACACTCTCGGCGCCCTCTCGGTTTATCAAAAACTCGCCGAACTCAATGACGCCCCCAACTGGCGCGGCCCCACAGTTTACCAGATCGGCCTCTGCTTCGAACGCCTCCGCCACCACGCCCGTGCCCGCGAAGCCTATCGCTACATCATCGATAAAATCCCCGCCAGCGCGCCCGCTGCGGAAGGTGACGCGATGGTCGGCATGAACCTCGCCACGCTCCGCGACATGGCCCAATGGCGTCTCGACAACCTCGACTGGCTCGAAAAAACCGAGAAAGCTCTCTACCCACTCCTTGACAAGGAAACCCCAGCCAGCGACCTCCAACCCGCGTTTCTGAAAACCGAGAAACCCGCCGCCACTCCACAAACCCCTTCCCAGGCCACGCAGCAAGCCGCAAACCAAATCGCCACGCCTGCTGCAATGGCGCGGTGAATTCGCCCATGGCATAGGATTTGCTAACTACTAAATAACCTTATGAATCCTCTCCTCGCCATCACTGCAGCCAAACTGGGCAGCAATATTTTGGGCAGCATCGCCGGAAACTCCTCCGAGAAGGCGCCGAGCGCGGCGGAAATGAAAAAAGCCGCTTTTGCACAGGTCTTGGCCAAGGCCACGAACACTCCTGAATACAAAAACATGCAGCGCCTGAGCGCCGAGGGGATCGGCAGCCGCTCGGATGTCGAAATGACTCTCCAGCAGATGTCGCAGAAAATTTTGCAATCACCCGAAATCGCAAAGGCGCTGGAAGGAGGGGCGGAATCTTTCGACCTGAAATTCCTGCCTGATGGCAATGTGGCCCTTAAGAAGGCCGACGGAACCGAGCGGATTTTCAAATTGGATGGAACCCTCAAGGAGACCGCCCAAAAAGCCGTTTCGATTATCGAGAGCGCAAAGATCGCCTACCCCAGCGGAGTGGCCTTGTCGAAGGAACCCGGAGGATCTCTGCACATCGTTCCAGGCTCTAAGGCGACGCTGCAGGCTTGAGGCGGATTTTTCCCGCTTTTTCAAAGGCCGGATGCGCGGATGCGCGCTCCTCCGGCGCTCACAGAGACGCTGCTACAAGACCCGCGAGGCAGCGCGCATATCCTTGGAGGGTCGACCTTTGCCTTGCGAGCCCCTGCTTGCTGCGCCCTTTGGGCCATCTGCGATGTGCTTCCTCCGCTACGCCCGCGACTTCGGTTGGCTTGACCCAAATATCCCCACGGAAGAAGCCAAGCCACTCGCGGACACCATCCCGCAAAAAAAACCGACTCGGCAAGTTTTGCCGTTTTCAAAAATCGGCGATGGCATCTTCTGCCACGCCTGACGCTTGAGTTTTGCGGAGCCGCCTTTCAACCTCCGAAAAGGGATTCCGCCCTTGATCACCTTCGCGCCCAATGAGCCCAACTACCATTTCAAGGGGCCTCCGGAAGCTGGCACAGGTTCTGCTAATCATTCAGTCATGGAAATGGTGGCCTCTCTCTTTAGCAGCGACAATTACACCGCTGTGAAAAAAATGATGGATGTTTCGGCGCTTCGCCATGCAGCCATCGCAAGCAACCTCGCCAATGTTTCGACTCCCGGCTACAAGCGTGTTGATCTGAGCAAATCCTTTGAGGATCAACTCCGCGCCACCATCAAAACACGCGACGCCGATAAAATTGCAGAGGCCAATCCCCGCACTGAAGTGGACACCCTCACACCTTCCACCCGCGCGGACGGCAACAATGTGCAGATCGACAGCGAATTGCTCGGCCTCACAAAAAACACGATGAATTTCAATGTCTTGACGGACTTCGCCAGCGGCTCCTTGAAACAACTCCGCCACGCCATAACCGGCCGTCCAGCCTGATTTTTAAAGCAACCCCAGTAAGAACCCGCTTATTATGAATGTCATTTCCGCCAGCAGTATCACCGGCAGCGCTCTCGACGCAGAAAAAATGCGTGTCGATATTGTTTCGCAAAACATCGCGAACGCCAACACGACCAAGGGTATCGATGGCAAAGCCTACCAACGCCGCATCGTCGCTTTCGAATCATTTCTCGATGCCGCCGCTGGACCGAACATGCAGGGCGTTCGCGTCTCTGAAATCAAGCGCGACGAAAACCCCGGCGAAATCATCAGCAATCCCGAGCATCCCCATGCGGACAAAGACGGCAATGTCGCCATGCCGAATGTGAATATCCCTTTTGAAATGGTGGACATGGTCACCGCCACCCGCTCCTACGAAGCCAACCTCGCCGTCGTGCGCAACGCCCGCCAGTTGGCAACCCAAGCCCTTTCCATCGGCCGCTAACCTTTTAGAAACCTTTAAATATGAACATCTCCGCCATCCCCTCCAACATTCCTACTATGACAGCCCCGCTCACCATGCGGAATTTCCAGCCCGACATCGAGCGCACCAACTCGCTGAAAGAAGCTGGTTTATCCGCCGGAGGAACACAAGTCGGCGGCGCGGACCCATTCGGCAACATGATGAAAAAATTTGTTACTGATGTGGACGACAAAATGAAAACATCCGCCACTGAGAAAACTAAAGTTCTCAGCGGTGAGGCCACAAATCTTCACCAAGCCATGATCGCTGGCCAAGAATCCAGTGTTGCCTTCACTCTCATGGTCGAGCTTCGCAACAAGCTCGTGGAAAGCTACCAAGAACTCATGCGCGCTCAAGTCTGAGCCCTGTGAAACTTAAAAAACTCCTCGTTGTCTCGATAGGATGAAACAAGCACTCCAGCAGATTACCAAAATTTGGAGCGAACTCAGCCCGACTCATCGCATCATCGTTTCCGCCGCAGGCGTGGCGGTGGCTCTGGGCATCGGAGCCATGCTCTACTGGGCCCAACGGCCTGATATGAAGCTCCTCTACGGCAAACTCGGTGAAAAAGAAGCCGCCGAAGTTGTCAAGGAACTCGAAGCCCAAGGCATCCCGTTCCAAATCGGTGGAGGAGGCAGTTCGATCTTCGTGAATTCGAAGGATGTCTACCGCGTCCGGATGAATCTGGCAG
>JBIKUM010000182.1:0-6610 GCA_044347585.1 Terrimicrobiaceae bacterium | reverse complement strand
TCGCCTTTCACCTGCACTCGCCCGTCCCGTTTGAGCTGGAAGGCAGGACAGCCACCGTGAAGATGGATGGGATCACACTCCGGATCGCTCTCGACTGGGCGGACACGGTTACCCAATCCGAGGATGGTATCGATTTCAAATTCGAGCCGGTTTATCACCTCGTCGCCCGCAGCCGCGAAGTCACAGATTTTGAATTCCACTCCCTTTTTGAACGCCTCTAAAAAACGCTACCAAACCATGAACCCTGTCCATACCTACCTCACCGGCCCGGATCCGCTTCGCGGCATCACCTGCAACGGACCCTTGCGTCAAATCACACTCGCCGGGCGATCCGGCGTGCAGCCGGCCAGCATCCACACCCGGTTGCGCCTGGATCATCATACGATCAACGCCGATCGGGGATGCGTGACCCTCTGGATTCTCCCTTTCGAATCGCTCTCCTCCACGGCATCCGTCCAGCATATCCACCTACACGATCCCGGTTGCGACACCTACACACTGATGTCCGACCATGAAGACCCAAGAAAGTGGACGGAGGCAACATTCAATTGGACCTGGGCCTCGCACTGGTATCCCCAGTGGTGGGCCCAGTTTTTCAAGGGAGGCATTTACCCCGATGCCTATCAACCTGTTGCCCGCGCAGCAGTGACTGCGGGCCATTTCAATTTCCATGCCCTGCGCTGGTATCAACTCGGGCTGACATGGGACAAACCCGCGAGCCAATACCGGCTCTATGCCGACGGCGTCCTCGTTGCCACATCGAACCAGCTTGCCTCCAACCTGGAGCATCAACCCTGCGGGGAATCACTTTACATCGGAGAGCCCGCATTCGCTTTTGGCGAGCTGGCGTTTTACGACACATGTCCCGACAGCAAGGGAATGGCCGGTCTTTATGCCAGGCAGGGCGGACCGGTGGACAACGAGATTCAGCGGGAACTCCTCCGCACCTTCGCCGGGGCCGAACCTCGCGCCTTTGAGTGGGAACCGGACGATGCCTGGACTCCCCGTATGAACGAGCCGCTCAACACACCCGGTGCGCTCGACCAATTTTACGTGCAGGGATACACGAAGGCTCCAAGCGTCACCCCCGAAGGAATTCTGGTCGAAACCCGATTGGATTCGCCAGCGCCCGGCGAAGAGGATCTCCACCAAGTCTATCTTTGGACAAAACAATCTTTCGAGGGGGACTTCGCGCTGGAGTTTGAGTTCAAGCCCACCCTGCCCAACGGCCTGAGTCTTCTGATGCTGCAGGCCAACGGGATGCATGGAGAGGATTTCATGGCCGACTACCCCCTGCGCACCACTGGATCCATGAAAATGGTCTACGGCGAAGCGGTGCGAAACTACCATTGGGAATTTTTCCGGGGCATGGACGACACGCGCAATGATGTGGCCTCGAATGCGCTCATCAAACAACCGTGGAACCATCCCCTCGCCTACCACTGCGCCGCAGCCCCGCTTGAACTCCACCAGTGGCACCGGCTCCAGTTCGTGCAGGAAGGGGCGCGCTTGCGCGGTGCGATAGACGGCGTTGTGGTCTTTGATGTGAACGATGCCGCCGGTTCTTTCACGGGGAGCCATTACACCCATGGCCATCTCGCGATACGCTGCATGATCAAAACCCGTAATTTCTATCGCAACCTACGCATCTGGACACGGCCGGTGTGCCCGGAGTTGCAAATATCCAATATATCTGCAGTCTAAACCTGCTAGCTGTGAACAAACATTCACTGCGATGAAAACATTGATATTCCACATTTCTTCCGAAGGGAACGACAGTTGGTCGGGCCGGCACGCCAAGCCCGCTCCCAACAGAACAGATGGTCCATGGGCCAGCCTATCTGGCGCCCGTGACCGCCTGCGAGAAATTCGTTCCCAGCCCGAATTCCAAAATCAACCAGTGACCGTTTTGGTCCACGACGGATTTTACGAGTTGCCGGAAACGCTGCTCTTCAGCCCGGAGGACTCTGGACAAGCCGGCGCCCCGGTGCGTTATGTGGCGGCGACTGGGGCAGCTCCGGTGATCAGCGCTGGGCGCAAAATCACCGGATGGCTTGAGACCACGCACAACGGAAAACGCTGCTGGATAGCGGATCTCCCCGAGGCAGCGACGGGCGGGTGGAGCTTCAACCGCCTTTATGTGAACCAATCCGCCCGTTTGCGGCCGCAGTTGCCGAAAGAGGGGTTCTACCACTTTACGGGAGTCGATGGCCTGCCGGACTCGGGATTCCATTGGCATCATGGCCCCGACCGGGCGAACTACGCGCCGGGCGAGATCAAAAACTGGCACAACCTTGAGGATGTCGAATTGGTCACCTACCAACTTTGGTTCGAGACGCAGCACCGGATCCGCTCTATCGATGAGACAAAGAACCTCGTGCATTTCCACTCGCCAAGCATGGGGAGCCTGCGGGACGAGCGCGGCGAGTTTGCGCGCTACTTCGTGCGGAATGTCCTCGAGGCCCTTGACGAGCCGGGCGAGTGGTATCTCGATCGCAAGGCAGGGAAGCTGTATTATCTGCCGTTAGAGCAGGAGTCGCTGGCCTCCACCGTCGTCATCGCGCCGCGTTTGAGCGAGGTTTTACGCTTGGAGGGCAAAGGGTCGGAGCGCGTTTCCCATATCCACTTTGAGAACCTGACGTTTGCCCACCAGCAATGGGAGATGCCGCGCGATTGCACCGGCTATATCCAGGCGGCGTTCGGCGTTCCCGGCGCGATCATTCTGGAAGGCGCCGAAGCCTGCGTTTTCTACGGCTGCCAGATCACCCAAGTGAGCGCCTACGGTCTGGAAATCCTGGCCGGGAGCACGGGAAACACGGTCGCGGCCTGCACCATTTCCGACACGGGCGCCGGCGGCATCAAGATCGGCCATGAGGAGTTGCAAACGCATGAATCCGCAGTCGGCGACGGATTCCAACCCGAGTCCCCGGTTCCTCCCATTGCCACCACTGTGGTGGATTGCAACATCCGCGATTGCGGGCATTTGTTCCCCAGCGCCATCGGGATCTGGGTCGGCAACAGCGGCTGGAACAGGCTTCTGCACAACACCATCTCCTACTGCAACTACACCGGCATCTCCTGCGGCTGGACCTGGGGTTACGCGCCGACCCGCACCGTGGCGAACCGGATCGAGAACAACCATATCCACCACATCAACCACCGCGAAATTCTCAGCGACAACGGCGGCATTTACACGCTGGGCCAGCAACCTGGCACAGTGCTTCGGGGCAATGTGATCCATGATATTTCCTGCTACGGCTACGGAGCCTGGGGGATCTACCCCGACGAAGGAAGCTCGGAGATGCGCATCGAGCACAATCTGGTCTGCGGCACGAAGAAGGCGGCCGTCTTCATCCACTATGGGCGGGACAACCTCATCCAGCAGAACCTTCTTGCGCTCAGCGAGAGTGACCATCTTTGCCTCGGTAAGCGGGAATGCCATCGCTCCGCCCTCTTCAGGCACAACATCCTCCTTCCCCGGAGCGGTCGATTCACAGGCGATTGGAACCCCGCCCACTTCACGGTGGAAAACAATCTCGTCAAACCCCTCGATGCCGACGAACTCTCCTTCGCCGGCTGGACTCTTGCGGATCTCGAAGCCTTGGGTCAGGCCCGGGGAACCGTGGTGGCCGATCCCCTCTGCTCCGATGCAGTAGGAAGGGATTTTTCCCTCCGGGCCGAGAGTCCCGCTTTCGCCATCGGCTTCAAACCATGGAACTGGAAAACGGCGGGGCCGCGCCTGCAAAGCCGGAGACCGGTGGATTACGACTCTTATCTCAAAACATTCCCGCTGCCACCGCTGGAGAGACCCGTTCTCCGCACACGGATCGAACTCCTGACAACCTCCGCAAAGGCTTTCGAATCCGGCCTCGCCGAATTTGAAGTGATCGTCGCCAACATCGGCAGCGCCCCAGCCAGCGGAAGCCTCAGAATTGCCGCCGGCCCGCGCCCTTTTGTGCGACAACCCGACCGGAAGCGGATGGATTTCACCCTCGCCCCCGGCGAGGAAAAGCGGGAAACAGTCATATTCAAAATCCGCAAGCCCTGCGACTCTGTCTGGCTGGAAACCAATCCCTCCGGTGACATCGCCGTTCCCGCCCGGAAATTGCTCTTCGCTCCATCAGTCTTCGAATGGGCCATCCCCGGAGTGCCCGATCCTGGCGAGGCTGTCCGGATTGACCGGGCCTTGCTCAAGGCGCCTTCCCGGACAATCAGCCGGGGAAGCCAAAAAGTTGCCAAGGTGAAACTCGCCTGCTCGGAAGCGGGATTGATTTTCCATGCGCATTACCTTCAGCCGGTCCTCAAGCCAAATCCGGAAACTCCCTGGACGGGAACCGCGCTCGAGCTCATCGCCTATCAATGCGCGCCCGAAGGAACGCCCCACTGGAAGATGCCCGAGCGTCGGCAAGTTTTCCTGGTTCCGCTGGAAGACGGGATCTTAGTCCGCCGACTTGACGCCTTGGGCACAGGCACCGAACCCGCGCCGCTCGTGAAGGCGACTTCCAAACCGGTGGAGGGAGGATGGGATATCGCCGCCATCATTCCCTGGCAGGAATTTGGCATGGAGAAGAGGCCCAAGGATTTTCCCTTCGACCTCATTGTCGACATTCTCGATCCACAGAACGAGCAACTTACGCAAATCAGCGCATTCGACCTGCCCAGTGACGGATGGCGGCGACTCTATGGAAAGTTGATTTGCGGGAAATAAAATCCCTGCGACGACCTGCCCCCGCTGCAATCTCTCAACCACCATTAGAAACCCGCATGAAAATCACCGACATCAAAGCCTACAGCATCGAGTCGCCGGTCACCGACTGGACCTATGTCAAAATCGAAACCGACGAACCCGGCCTGCATGGTTGGGGCGAGGCCACCCTGCCCACGAAACCGCGCGGCGTGCTCGGCGCGGTGGGCGATCTCAAGAAACTCCTCATCGGACGCAATCCGCTCGAGATTCGTAAAAACTGGGAAATCTGCTACCGCCACAGCTACTGGCGGGGCGGGCCGATCGTGACCAGTGCCCTCTCGGGCGTGGATGTCGCGCTGTGGGACATCTTTGGAAAAGTGCAGGGACGCTCGGTCTGCGATCTGCTCGGCGGTGCGGTGCGCGATCGCATTCCGCTCTACGCAAATCTCGGCCTCTCGAATGATCCCGAAGTGTTTAGCCAACGCGCCAACGAAGCCAAGGCGCAGGGCTACCGCTTGGTAAAAATTTACCCACTGCCCGCGATTCACGCCATCGAGTCGAGTTCGACGATGCGTGGGATCGTGGCATGCTGCGAAGCGGTGCGCGAAGTGATGGGCAGCGACGGCGACTTCGCTCTCGATTTCCACGGGCGCTGCTCGGCCACCTTCGCCATCCAGGTCGAAGAAGCCGTCCGCCCGACGCGACCCATGTGGATCGAGGAACCGCTCTTGCCGGAAATCACGCAGGATCTGGCCTTGCTGCGAGCTCACTACAAAACACCGTTGGCCACCGGCGAACGGCTCTTCACCCGTTGGGGCTTCCGCACCATTTGCGAACAAAAGCTCGCCGACATCATCCAACCGGATGTCTCCAACGCGGGCGGCATCTCGGAAATGGTGCGAATCGGATCACTCGCAGAGACCTTTGGCATCACCCTCAATCCGCACAATCCGAACAGCGCGCTTCAAGGAGCCACCAGCCTGCACCTCGCCATGCACATGCCGAACACCACCGCGCTGGAACACCGCCACGAGCACCACGACTTCATGCGCAAGTATTGCTCGATCGTTCCGGCCGTCGGCGCGGACGGTTGCGCTTCGGCACCGACCGGCCCCGGCATCGGAGTGGAACTCGACGAGGAATTTCTCCGCAAAAATCCCTTCACCGACTGGATCCCCGAAAGCTGGCGCAACGACGGCTCGGTCGGCGATTGGTAGACCCATCAACCCCAAAAAACACAACCCATCATGAACATCAACTACTCCCTCAAGACAGCACTCGTCACCGGATCAAGCAAAGGCATTGGCTACTCCTGCGCCGAGGTCCTCGCCCGCTGCGGTGCCACCGTTTACCTCAATAGCCGAAACGAAAAGGAAGGCCTGCAGGCGCTCGCTAAACTTGAAGCCGAAGGGCTCAAAGTGCGCTACCTGCAGGGCGATATCGCTTCAGCTACTGACATTCAAAGAATGCGCGACACCATCGCTTCCGAATCCGGAAGCCTCGACCTCCTCGTCAACAACGCGGGCGTCAATCTCTTCAAGGGGTTGGAAGACACGACCATGGAGGAGTTCGACAAAATCATCGCTGTCGATCAGCGCGGGCTCTTTGCCATCAGCCAAGCCATGCTGCCACTGCTCAAGAAAGCGGCCGACTCTTCGATCATCCACATCGCCAGCGTGCATGCCACGCAGACGATTGCAGGCATCACCGCCTACGCAGGTGCAAAGGGCGCAGTCGTGGCAATGACGCGCTCGATGGCCCAGGAACTCGGCGCCTACGGCATCCGCGTCAACACAGTCAGCCCCGGCTTTACCGAGACGCCGATGCTCGACGATTGGCTCGCCTCGACTCCTGACCCGGAGGCCACGATGGCACGCGTCAACGCACTCCACCCGCTCAACCGCATCGCCTCCGGTGAGGACA
>JBIKUM010000188.1:0-6300 GCA_044347585.1 Terrimicrobiaceae bacterium | reverse complement strand
AAGGCTTGGCAAAAATCCTCTTGATGAATCCTCTTCAGCTTTTGGCCCATCGGCTCTCCATCAGATTTCCAATGGCGGTCATAACGCTCCACCAGCAGATAATCGATTCCCTCGATGTTTCCGACCTCTACTGGAGCCACAGTGAGCCCTATCACTCGCGCTAATCTCATGCAGAATGCCTCGTTGTGGACGAGACCCTCAAAGCGCTCGATCGCTGGTTTGAGAATGTGCGTGCTGGGTGCCCCTCCAAGGGGGATGGAGATTCCTTGAGGGGATCGATGGATGGCCAACTTCTCCTGAGCCCCGGCAAGCGAGAGTCGCACGCCCTCATCTCCCGCCATCAAGGGGCGACGCGGCAGTGCTCTTAAAATCTCGGCCAACTCTCCCGCCGAGAGAGTCCGGTATTCCTCCTTCTGCTCCAGTGGTTCTTGCCCCCTTCGGAGAAATGTCACTGCGCCGGCGCATTCGCCTCCGATCCGGTCGAGCAAAGCGAAGTCATTCCCAGCGCTGACCCCAAGGTTTTTAGCGATCACTTCGCGTTGGCGTTGTTCTGGCAGAATTCCGGCAAAAAATCCCCGCGATTCATTGCGTCCGAAACCCTCTTCTCGCAACGGCAGTGAATGGGAAAGCGGGATCGCTCCGGTTTGAACAAGCCACTCCGGCGCGTAGGTAAAACGCATGGATCCATGCTCATCTTGCTCGAGGGTTCCGACTGTCTCCCCGAGCAAATAGACATTCAGCGTTCGCTTCACGAGTTTGGTCCTTCCTCATCGACTCCATGAAGCTCCAAGGTAATCCCAAGCGTGTGGAGCAAGGAGAGCGCCTTGCCCAGTTGACAGGTTGGCTTGCCTTGTTCGAGATCACTGACGAACCGCAATCCGGTTCCCGAGGTCATTGCCAGATCTCTTTGGGTCACCCCGAGTCTCTTGCGAGCGGCCTTCACTGCGGCCCCGATGTCTTTTGGAGTGTGTTTCATAAAAATAGAATCTTCCCGCTCGGGAGCATCTCACGAAATATGCAGCGCTGCAAGCTGCTATCCTCCCGATCGGGAATACAAGTCCCGAACCACACCCATTAAGGCGAAATCATTCCCGACCGGGAACAACCTCCCCCGAATCGTTGCTCCCGGTCGGGAGCAACGATGGTCTTTTTTTTTCTGAGATTGTCTGGGGCATGAAGCTCCCAATCCTTGTTCCCCACGGAAATCTCGGGCCTCTTTGCCAAGTCGGTTGCCGTGCAGGAGCAGGAAAATGCAGGGTTTCTTTTAAATGCGCGCCATGAGGAGTTCGCGTTGGAAGATGATTTCTTTTGGCAGTTCGCTGTAGAGTTTGATGAAGAGTTCGTCTTGGAGGAGCAGTTCGCGGTGCCATTCTGTGGTGTCGATTTTTTGAGCTTCGGCAAAAACCTCGGGGGTCACGGTGTTTTCGAGGCCGTTCATGTCGATGTCGGAGTAGTCGGGAAGCCAGCCGATGGCGGTTTCGAGCGCGTGGGCTCCGAGGCGGCAGCGTTCGACCATCCAGCGCAGGATGCGGGTGTTTTCGCCAAAGCCGGGCCAGAGGAATTTGCCAGCGGAGTCTTTGCGGAACCAATTCACATGAAAAATGCGGGGCACATATTTGATGTGTTTGCGCATCTCGAGCCAGTGGGTGAAGTAGTCGCCCATGTTGTAGCCGCAGAAGGGCAGCATCGCCATGGGATCGCGGCGGACTTGCCCAACGGCTCCGGCGGCGGCGGCTGTGGTTTCCGACCCCATGGTGGCGCCGAGATACACGCCGTGGACCCAATTGAAGGCCTGAAAAATCAGCGGCATGGTGGTGGAGCGGCGTCCACCGAAGATCATCGCGCTCACAGGCACGCCGGCGGGGTTTTCCCAATCGCTGTCGATGAGCGGGCAGTTCTTCGCAGGTGCGGTGAAACGGCTGTTCGGATGGCTGCTCAGGACCGCCTTGCCTTGGGCGTCTGTTTGCCCTGGCGTCCAGTCGCGACCGAGCCAATCGATGAGGTGTGCGGGTGCCTCCTTCGTCATGCCCTCCCACCAGACATCGCCGTTATCTGTGAGGGCGACATTGGTGAAAATGGTGTCGCGGGTTATCGAATCCATCGCCATCGGATTGCTCGAATACGAGGTGCCCGGTGCGACGCCGAAAAATCCCGCCTCTGGGTTGATGGCGCGCAGGTATCCGTCGGGGCCAGGCTTGATCCAGGCGATGTCGTCGCCCACGCAGCTGATTTCCCACCCCTCCTCGCGCATGTCGGGTGGGGGAACCATCATGGCGAAATTCGTCTTTCCGCAAGCACTCGGGAAGGCGGCAGTCACATAGGTCTTCTCTCCATCGGGGGACCTCACGCCGAGGACGAGCATGTGTTCAGCCATCCAACCCTCGTCGCGCGCCATGGCGGAGGCGATGCGGAGGGCGAAGCATTTTTTGCCAAGCAGGGCATTGCCGCCGTAGCCTGACCCGAAGCTCATGATGAGCCGCTCCTCGGGGAAGTGGGTGATGTAGGTATTCTCCGGATTGCACGGCCAGGTGACATCTTTTGCACCGGGGGTGAGGGGACATCCCACCGAGTGCAGGCACTTCACGAAGACGCCGGACTTTTCGATTTCGCCATACACAGCCGGGCTCAGCCGGGTCATGATCCGCATATTGGCCACCACATACGGACTGTCGGAAATCTCGATGCCGTATTGCGCGATAGGGGAACCGACCGGGCCCATGCTGAAGGGGATGACATACATGGTGCGGCCAAGCATGCATCCTGCGAAAAGGCCGTTCAGGCGCGCTTTCATCTGCGCCGGAGCCTCCCAGTTGTTGGTGGGGCCGGCGTCCTTCTTCGAGCGCGAGCAGATGAATGTGCGTTCCTCCACGCGGGCGACATCCCGCTGGTCGCTGCGGACGAGTAGGGAATTCGGCCGCTTTTCTGCGTTCAACCAAAGGCCCGCACCCGAGGCGACGATGGCCTCGCGCATGGAAAGATCCTCGGTCTCGGAACCATCGCACCAATGGATGGCATCGGGTTGGGTGAGGGAGGCGATTTCCTCCACCCAACTGCGGACGGTGGAGGGAATGGCATGTTCGGTGGGCTGCGATGACTCGGTGTTCATAAGCGATTTCACTATGTGGATTGGTTTCAATCGGGCAAGACAAACGCCCGGGTTAGGAAATGCGCAGCGGGCGCGCGGTTTCGATGCCTCCTGCGGAGAAGAGGAATTGGAAAACCTGCAGACTTCTGGCGCGGAACGCTCCCGAGCAGCTCAGGAGATAGAGCCTCCACATTCTCACGAATTCCTCGCCGTAGCGTTGGCGGAATTCCTCCCGGGAGCGCATGAAACCTGCCTCCCACGCCCGCAGCGTCGGCACATAGTAGGGGCCGAGGTTGTGCATATCCTCGTTCACAAAATACGGCTCGGCGGCCTGCAGCACTTGCGCGGCGGTGGGGATGGCTGAATTGGCGAAGATGTAGCGCGAAATGAACCGGTCGCACGCGATGCCTGGCTCGTTCGCCGTGATGGTGTGGCAAAGGAAAAGCCCTCCCGGCTTGAGACAACGGCTCGCGATATCCATGTAGCGCCGGTAGTTTTTTGGGCCCACATGTTCCAGCATTCCCACGCTCGCGATGGCGTCGAATTGCCCCGCCACATCGCGATAGTCCTGAAGGCGGACTTCCACCGGCAGCCCCTGGCAATGGGCCTCGGCGTATTTTTTCTGCTCTTCGGAGATCGTGAGCCCCACGACTTCGCACCCGTGGTTCTCGGCGGCGAATTTCGCCAACCCACCCCAGCCGCAGCCGATGTCGAGCAGGCGCATGCCGGGCTGAAGCGCGAGTTTTTTGCAGATGAGTTCCATCTTGAGTTCCTGCGCTGCCGCGAGGTCTGTCGTTCCATGGAAATAAGCGCACGAATACTGCATCGAGGGATCCAGCATCGCTCCGAAAAAATCATTGCCGAGGTCGTAGTGTTGATGCGCGACGACATGGGAGCGCGATTTGCTTTGGAGGTTCAATAAAAGCGAGAACGCCACTTCCACCAGCGCGCCCAGACTCGGGCGGATGGAGGTTTCGATGCGGCCGTGGATGGCCCGGGCGCACATTTCCTCGATGTCGTCGCAATCCCACCAGCCCTGCATGTAGGCTTCACCAAAGCCCAATGTGCCGTCCTTGAGGATGCGGCGGTAGAAACGCTCGTCATTCACCTGGATGTCGCAGGGCCGCTCGCCGTTGATCTCGATATCCGCCCTCGCGAAGAGTTCCGTCACCAGCTTTTCGGCGCGGGTTGTTCGTTTTTTGCGCGGATGGACGACTGTGATTTCAGGCCCGGCGGATTGGGCGGGTGCGGTCTGCGTGCTCATGAGCGGCTCTCCCCGTAGAATTCCGAGAGGGCCTCGAGAAGCTCGCGGAGTTTGTCCTCCGATTGCTCACGGAGCCAGTCTGCGAGCGATGCGTCGTCCGATGTCACCGGTGGAAGCGGTTGGTCGGGGACGATGTCGAACATCTCCAATTGGGATGCTGCAGGGTGCGGGTGAATTTCGTTTTGCATAGGCTTCAGACCTAGTCGCAGAGCGCCTCCGCGCGCCATGAGGTGATCACCCTATCGCGGTTGGCGGCGGGGAATGAAATATCTGCCTGCGTGCCACGGCGAGTGCCGTCGGCCTTCAGCAAACCAGAAAAACTAATCTCAAATACACCACCGCAATGGACCAACTCCTCGACCAAGTCACCGAAATCGCATCCACGGCCGATTCCACCAGCCACCCCTTCCGCATTGTGATCCTCTATGAAAATGTCGTCTCCGCCGCGCGTGCCCTCCGCGCTTGCGAGATTCTTCGCAGCGAGATCCCACACGATGCCGCTGTGGAGATCAATGTCTGGAAAATGAGCGGACTCGGCATCTCCGAATCCCGCGTCCAATCGGCTTCGGCCGCTGCCCGGGCCGATGTGGTCATTGTTTCAGCCTCCGGTCGCGAGGAGCAACCCGCCTACCTGCCTCTCTGGGTCGACGAGTGGCTCAGCCAACATGCCGACTCCGGCACCGCCCTCTTCACCCTCCTCGGCGACCATGCCACGCCCGGCGCTGTCTCCTTCGCCTCCTGGCTCCGCGAAAAATCCTCCAGCAACGGCATCGATTTCTTCAGCCATCCCTCGGTGGATGCCACACAATGCGCCCCTCTGAGGGACATTCCCCTCCTCATGCCTCCGAGGGAGCTTCCCCGGGCCGCCACAGTTCCCATCGAAGAATGGCGTCCCGGTTCGGCCTCCGAGCGCATGGAAAGCGCCTTCGACATTATCGAAAACTTCGGTGCCCATCTCCGCGCCCGCTTGCAGGAGGTTCGACTCTACAACGAGTCCACCCCTTATCGGGAAAAACCCGATGCCATATTCTGCTAATCTCCCGACCCGCTCGCTGCTTGACTTCAATAGGGATTGGTAAGTGAATGCGGTCAATGGCCATAAATGCGTATTTTTACCCCCCCCCCCCTGCGCCGGACAGGTTTGAGCGGGAAAGGGTTATTCTGAGGCGCCGACTGCTTTTGGAAAAACTTAAATATCACCCATGAACAAGCTTCTCCATAGCCACCTGCCTTATCCGGAATGTGTATCTTGCGGCGAGCTGCAATTCCGTATCCTCGCCGAGCAAATGCCAGATGTCGTTCTTCGCATGGATGCCGACGCACGGTTTTTATATGTGAATTCACGCATGCGGGATCTCACTGGCATGGAACCGCAGGCGTTCTTTGGCAAGTCCTGCCGCGAAGTGGGATTTCCGGAGCATTGCTCGCTTCTTTGGGAGTCGATCGCGAAGGATGCCTTGGCAAGTGCTTCGGGGATTGATCGTGAGGTGCAAATCGAGTTGATGGGCAAGTTGCGGACTCTCCACATCCGCACTTCGCATGATATTGCAGCAGGCGAAAAAATGGAATTTATTGCCACTGTAAGGGATATCACCGCAACTCGGCGCGACGAGCGTCACATCCAAGAACTCGTCCAGCGTCTCACTTACCATATGAACAATACACCTCTTGCTGTGATGGAGTGGGATCCAAAAGGCAGGTGCCTCATCTGGAATGGCGAGGCCGAGGACATGTTCGGCTGGACGCGGCGCGAGTTGAAAACCAGCCATATTGATTGTCTGGACTTGATACATCCGGACGACCGCCCGGGTTTTTCTGTGCTTCTGGAGCGCCTCAAGCTGGGTCAGGTGGCGAGCAGTTTTGTGAAATGCCGCACGCTGCACCAGGACGGGTCGCTTATCTTTTGCGAATGCCACCTCTCCGCACTCCTCGATGCCGATGGCCATGCCAA
>JBIKUM010000187.1:0-6320 GCA_044347585.1 Terrimicrobiaceae bacterium | reverse complement strand
TCACTCCGCGCCTCAACGCATCGCCCTGCACAGATCCAGCAAGGATGCCGGCGGAACCAGACTTTCCATTTACCATCTCCGCCCCGATTCACTCAGCCCCTTGCTTGCTGAAAATGCCCGACTCGATAATGTGCCGCTCTTCCTTCGGGCCAAGCTCCAGTTGGAGAGTGGAGCCGAGGCCACCTTCCTGGTTGGACAAGCCTCGCCCCTTCTCGCTCCGATCGGCCTCCCGTGGTCAGGCGCTCCCGATGCACGGTATTTTGGACCGCTCTTTCCTGTCGGGTGGATGACCGGCGGATGGTCGCCCCATTCTGCATGGCCAAAATGGGAAGGCCCCATCCTTCCCCTCTCGAAAGTTCCTGGCTTTGATTCCTTCTTGGTCGCGAACGGAAGAGTCCAAAGGGCCGACGGCGCCTACTTAGATGCACTGGAGAAACTGATCCGAGTCCAACGCGGAGCCAGATACAAAGACGCACCGGCAAGGTTCGAATTCGATACAGGAATCGTCGTTCCCATCACCTTCCGCATGCAAATCGACGACCTCAAAAAAGTAAAAGGTCTGGCCGTTGATATCATCGCCGACCACCAGGACCTCAAGGCGCAGTTAGACCACTTTGCGAAAAAAGATTCGAAAGTCTGCGCTACAATCAAAAAATGAAGTTTGCCAAACTCGTTATTTCAACGACTGGAAGAAATTCGCTGGTCCGCCAGCAAATACTCGCCACCCGCTAAATCGCTCAAATGCTACCAACGCGCTTTCTGAATCCAAAATTCGCTTGTTTCCAACACGCGACCCGATATTGTCAGACTTTATAAAGAAAATTCTCTCAACTTGCAGTGCATTAACCATCAATAACTAATGCCCACCCCCTTTCAACCGTTGCCGCTTTGTATCAGGCAGTGCGGCACTTTGAGGTTTCGTCTGTGCTGAGCTTTCATTACGGTTCGAAGCACAATGACCGCGAGATTCCGTTTGCGGAGTGGCACGCTCGGAGACTCGACGTTCCGCACAGCTCGGAAAATCTGGAATGCAGAATAATAGACGGTCTCCAGTGATTCGATTAAACAGATAAAAACCATGAGTATCTTTGCAAATTGCCAACCCCGCCTCGAAGTCCGCCAAGGTGAACTCAACGATGCGATATTCGCTGCGGACTTTGGCGATCTCATCGCGGGGCGATCGGCCGATGTCTACGCAGATCCAGAAAAGTTCTTTGGCAATACACACCCTGCTCAAAACCTTAAGGATGTTTCGAAAGCCGTTTTCTCGCGGCTTGTCGATGCATCTCAAAGCGGCCTGACTCTGCGCTTGAGCACGGGCTTCGGTGGCGGCAAGACCCATACACTGATGACTCTCTGGCACCTCGGCCACAGCGCCGGAAATGCGGCGTTGGGTGCAGAGATTCTGTCAAACACCGATCGCCCGTCGAAAGTGACGACCATTGCAGTGGACTGCGGCAAAGCTGGTGTTCCCGATTTCAACACCCACAAAAATTTTTCGACCCGCAGCCTCTGGGGCGAATTGTTTTTCCAGCTTGGCGAGGCTGGCGAAGCAGGTGGAGGGCAGAAGGCGCTTGCCTTGCTCGGAGCGGCGGACGCACCCGAAGCTTCTCCAAACGCGAAACAACTTGAAGCGGTCCTACCGTCTGGGCCGATTTTGTTCCTGATCGACGAATTGGTCATTTACATGGCCAAGCTCACCGAACGCGGCCAGGGAAACCTCTTGGGCTTTATGAACCTCTTGGCATCCGTTGTGAGCAACAGGCCCCAGACGGTGCTGGTCGTCACTGATCCCGGCCAGCAGGCGGTGTATGCCCAGCAGTCCCAGCGCCTAGCCAGCCAACTCGCCGAATGTGCCCGGGACTTGGAGGAGATTTTCGGGCGCAAAATGAGCAGTATCGACCCCATCGGCGATGAATCCGCCAAGGTCATCGTTCGTCGACTGTTCGGCAAGGTTGACCAGAGCGCTGCCAGCAAAACCGCTCAAACCTACGCCGATCTCTACAAACGGGTATCGGATGCGAATTCACAACTTCTCCCTTCGGGTGGAGCCGCTCCCCCGACATCTCCAGCCTACAAGAAATCCATTGAGGATTGTTATCCGTTCCACCCGAGGTTGCTGAAAACCGCCGAGGAGAGGCTGGGCGCGATGGCCAGCTTCCAGAAGAGCCGGGGAGTTCTCAGGCTTTTTGCGCGGATCATCCGGGATGTCTGGAACCATCAAACCGACTGCGACCTCATTTCTGCGGGAGAAGTGAACTGGGCAGACAAGGACATTCAGGCCGACCTTCTCAATCGCCTGCAAAAAGACCGTTTCACCGCAGCGATCAAAGCCGACATCACTGGCCATGCTCTCGATCTCGATGGTGGATCTTCCGGCATCCATGTTCGCGTCGCTTCCGCACTCCTGCTGGAGAGTTTGGACACCTCGAATTCGACGAGCGGCTTCGATTCGCCGGATCTCACGCTTGCGGTTCTACGACCCGAGGAGGCTGGCCCGGAACCCGGAGAGGCTCTCGACAGGTTGATCGGCGTTGGGTGGCATACCTACCCGCTTCCGGGCGGGCGCGGTTGGCAATTCCGCACAGAGCCAAATGTGATGCGCCAGATCGATGAAATGCGCGGGAAGATTTCCCCTGACGATGCGGTCGCCCGCATCCGAGCTGAAGTGCAGCAATATTTTGGAGGCTCGGTTTTCAAACTCGCCGGATGGCCTGCCCACCCGAATCAGGTTCCAGAGTCCGCAGATCTTCAGCTCGCAGTCTGCTCCAATGTGAAGACCGCCATATCTGTTGTGAGTTATTCTGACGACCGGGATCCATCAGCACCTGTGCCTCGGGGCTTCCGCAATGCCATTCTTGCTGTTGCGCCTTCGGAAGTGAAATGGGCCGCAGCCATCGAAAAGGCCCAACGCTTGATCGCTGCTGAAATAATTCGCAAAGAACATACGAGCGGGTCTCAAGGCAAGCTCGTCATCGAGCAGATTGATCGATTTGAACCCGACCTGCGCAAGCAATTCTTCATCCAAAGCTATCGTGCCTTTGATCAAGTCATTCTTACCGGTCGATCCGCACTCCAATTGGAGGAGCAATATATGGTGCCGGAAGGGCAGGTTCTCCAGCGACCAAACGGGCAGGCGCTACTTCGGAAGTTTCTTCACGAAAAAGGATTGCTTTTTGAGACAACCGACGGGATCGATCCGAGCTTCTTCGTGGACAAAGTGCTGCCCGGAGCGACCCCTGTGCCCGGAGAACCGGAGGCTTGCTCCGCACGCTCGGTTCACGAACGCATTCTTTCAGCACCGGGCTTGAGGCTGATCCCCGATGCAGACATCGTGCGAACCACGATTCTCAAGGCAGTTGAGAGTGGACAGATCACCGTGAGGCTCTCCGACGGAACGGTCTGTGACAGGGATGGCTCGGTAATCGGTGTTGCTGGGCATCGCCGCAGAACGCCAGCGCGACTTCCCTCCGCATACCCGTTGGACGATTCCGTTGTGGTTGCTCTCACTTCGACCGCAACCGTCAAGGGGTGGATCGCGGAGGACAAGCCCGAGCAGGGGTCTGGCCAGAAGGGTGGCGGCACCGGTGGGAGTTCTGGTAGCACTCCCATTCCGCCACCTCCCCCGCCAAGTCAGGTTACAGCGACCACTTGGCCGTCGATTTTGAGCTACTCGGAGAAACGCCCGATTCTTAAACTCGAGCTTCGCGCTCCGACGCCAGCCATCGCCGCCGCGCTCGCGACGCTGGCGCAGCCGCTCGGCGCGGATGCGCTTGCCGTCAGCATCACCTTATCGGGAGATGCAAAAGACGGAGGATCGGTGAACTTCGCCGCAAATGATCTTAAGCTGAATCATCCAACCAAACCACTCCAGATCGGACAGACCCTTTTCAACTCGCTGGCGGAAGGCTGTGCCTATGAGGCCACGGTGACGCTCCATTTCAAGGGAGGGCGATCCGGGCTTCACGGCGCACTCGATAATCTCCAGCAAAGCGCACCTCCCGAGGTGAACCCTATCGCGGTCTTCGACAAGCCCACCGAATCATGAAAATCCGCGAAGCTTCATTTGCCCTCCGTGTCGTCCGTCGCCGACTGGGCGATGCCGCCATCCTCTATCGCCGCTCCCTCGACGAAAAAATGACCGAACGCCTGACCCGCGTTGCGGCGATTTCGCCTCTTGCTTTCGCTTCCGCGTCCGCACTGGTCCGCCAAGCCGTGAAAGCAGGTCTTCCCAAAGGACAGCGCCTCAAACTTGAACCCGGCCCGTTTTACCCGCTCGACGACGACTGGGGCGCCCGCGTGGCCTGTTACGCCATGATCGCAGTTGGCCTTCGCAGTGCCGACCGGCTCCACAAAGCCGCCTCCCATCTGCAAGCCGCTGACCCAGCGGAAGCCTCATGGTGGTTCGGCCTCATGCGGAATGGCCGCCTCCGCCGCACCCGACGGGCTCTGCGGATTCTACTGGAGGCCGTGAAGTGAAGGCATCTCGCCCTCCGATCAACGAAATCGGAGCAGCACTTTTTTGCCGAAAGCCGGAATTCCAATTACCAGAGAACCTCATCCATCGTTGCGACGAAGCCCTCTCAAAAGCAGAAAGCCCGGCTTTCGCCGGGCTTCCAAAAAGGACGGGAGTGTTTGGCGCGGGGGCATCGCTGCCACAATTCCTTTCGGAACTAACCGCCACCCTTAACTCCCTAATATGGGATAAGCCTAAGATCATGGCTGGATCGCCGCAAGACTTTTTTCCATGAATCTTTTGAACCGCGAGCCCCCTGCCGCCCCCCTTCTGGAAAACGAGAAGTTTTTCCTCGAACTTTGGCACGGTATGACGCACGAGGCATCTCTTGACTCCCACCGTGTCCGATGCCTGAACGCTCGCATGATCATCCGAGAACTCAAAGAGGAAATTGAGATCGGACGAGCCCGTCCCGATGATGTTCTGGTCCTTTGCAACGAGGCCGAAGAAATTCTGTCCTGCGATCCGGTTGCAGGCGAATCGTTCCCCAGGCATATCGGCATTCTTAAACCATTTTTGGCGCAGCCCCCTCTTCCGGAAGAAAAGAAAAAGGAATCGGCTTTCCGCGAGTTTCGGTTTGCGGTCGCCGATTTCTCGGCAGTGCTCGAAGCAGACTACTTCAAGCGACTGTTGGCCAAGCTGCCGCAAGCGATCTCGGACGCCGACGTTGCCCGAATCGAGGGCGTCACGGGTGCCGTGCTGAGCGACTTGATCGATCAAGGTTGGCCGATAGAGACACTCTTCTCGTGGCCCGATCTATTTTTTCGGATAAAAAATCCGCCCTACAACACGTTCGCCAGCAACCTGAACTTCATGATCCGCAACCTGGATCGGGGTGACCAGCCCTACTCGGTGATTCTGCGGCTGAGCGGGAGCTCCAAGCTCTCGGAGTTTGGTGATTTCAATGGCTTCCATTTTCGGAGACTTCCCGGATTTACTCCCGATGGCAGCGAGTCCCAGAGAAAATTTGCGGCGCAGAGCCCCCTCACCACCTTCGCCGAGACGGAGGTTGACGCTCCAGACTTCACTGCGGCGGCGATTGCTGCGCGTGAGCGATTCGAGCGTTGCCTGGACCTGCTGCGATTCAATTTCGAACCCGAACCGCTGAAGGTGGATACCCGGTGCCTCGTCAAACGGAAAGGGGACGAGCGCACGAGGCTCCCCGAGGTCCGCCATCTGGTTCCCAACCCGCATCATCATCTCCATGTGAATGACTTCCGAAAATTCACCAGTCAGCTGGAAGAAATCCTTGCCCGCCCGAGTATCCGGCCAGAGTCCCACGAATGTCTTCGGGCCGGACTGCGCCACTTCCGCATCGGAAGCGACGCCGATACCTACAAGGACAAATTCCTGAGTTGGTGGATGGGCTTGGAGTTTCTTGCCTATGTGGGAGCAGGCGGCAACATTGGCCCCACGGTTGCCAACCATGTGGGCGACGCACTGGTGCAGAGGTATCTCTACAAGTTCGTTTCCGATCTCGTTCGAACGCTCAAAGGCCAAAAAGTCGCCTGGTCGGAGGACCTTGCGCAGCTATCAAGTGCAGCCACTCTCGATGATCTCGATCATCCCAAGTGCCTGACGATCCTCCAGTCGCAACATGGCTCCGAGACCCTCGCCACCGCATTTCCTCGCAACCCGGTCGCCGCTCGCCGCATCCGCCGCCTTGCGGAAATGCTACAGAACCCACTAAAAACAGCAGACGCTATTGCTGCCCACCATCGTCATCTGCGATGGCATTTAAGTCGTCTCTACCGGGTTCGATGCTGCATCGTTCATGGCTCGGAGGTTCGCCACCGATTGCCAC
>JBIKUM010000181.1:0-6670 GCA_044347585.1 Terrimicrobiaceae bacterium | reverse complement strand
CAGATAAGGGGCTTTTATCCGAGATGGTGAACTGCGGAGCAGTTGGATTGCTTTGAAAAACAGGCCGTTTTGGTGGAATTGGAACTTTCAACTGTCGAATTTAGGATAATTGATGCCGTCATGGTGGCTAGCACTGGGAGGTTATGGGAAGACGCATCATTTGCCCTGGGAAGCACGCTTGTGGTCGCATACTTCTTTGGGATCAGCCTATTTCTGCGATTTGTAGTTTTCAGAAATCGCATACACGCTGGAATAACTTGGGTCGCCACCATCTTGATAGGTTGGGGTTGGTTCACATTGCAGGTTGCCCTAGACCAAAGCACATATCGCCCAAGTCTACTTTTCATTATGTGCTTGTTAGCAGCATTTAAAACCATGCGGCTTGAGCAATCGGAAGAGGAAAAAATCGAAGCAGAACAACGACTCGCGAACGATCAATCTGAAACCACTGAAAGCGAAACATATGAAAATAAGCATAATAATGATAATCATGAAATAATAGATAAAAAGACCGCCGCCAATTCAGTAACATCGCCACCCGGACTAGCGCCGTCATCATCAAACCCTATCAATTCGCCCGAACGAACAAATACCGGCGAGAACGCGCATAACCTTCGATCATTAAAGCAAGTCCTCGCGATCATGGCAGCAATAGGGTGTTTAGTTGCCCTTTGGGATATGCCCGATGACTACTACAAGGTATTGCGATTTATGGTAGTAGCAGCTTGCGCGGCCATTATTTGGAATGTTCAGAAATCTGGAGCATCCGAAGCAGGCAAAACTCTGGTTTCAGTAGCTTTTGGAATGTTGGCTGTTTTTTTTAATCCCATCATGCCAATTGATATAGAATATGATAAGTGGTATTGGATTAGGATTGTTGCACTCGGTTTGTTCATAGGAAGCATACTGCCAAATCATTTCATCCAATCATTTTCGGATTGGTGGCGGAAAAATGGAGTCAGAGTAATAGTCTCGATAATTATTTCTATAGTAATAGCAATCTGCCTTACAAGTATTTATGTGACTATTACGGAATTCACAAACCATAGAGTCATCGACGATGAGACAGCCGCCCACTACTACCATGAACTGGATATACTCACCGGACCGGAGCGCAAATCTCGGGCCGACGCGTTGCTCCTCTGGGCGGATGTTAAAGATCGCCAGCAAATAGAAAAGCTCAAGAAAATCTACTCAAATTTTGATGGCTATGTGAAGGATGCTGGTTTGCAGGATTTCGACGAGGATTCCCGCTACCGCACCGCTAACCGGCAGTTCATCGCCTCGCAGTTCGATCAGACCCCAGAGGAGCAGAAGGACACATACTCCTCCTTTCGCGACAAATGGACCGAGTCGGTTGCTGGGAAAAAAGGCATGTCCGAGAAGGAAACATTCAGACTAATCAGAAATCACCTTCAGGGAATCGGTAAAGCAACAAATTCACGAATCAAAATAATCGACGATGCCACAGCGGCACGCGTCTACAACGAAATCGACAATGCTCCAGAGCATCTCCGCCAACAAATGGCAGATGATTTGTTGGCATGGGGCACGGCCAAAAAAGCACAGGAATACAACGATACTGACGAGCATTTCAGCAACCTCTTCCTCGACGAGAAATACTATGCAGAGCAGGTTAATGCACCCGACCTTTATCAAGCCTATCAAGCCTACAAGGCAATCCCGTTCCCCAAAGAGGCCGCGAAACGCGCCGTCCTCCAAGCCTATCTGCAGCACGCCTCCGGCGCTCCGGTTTCGGCCGATGCCTACGAAACCATTCGCGACTCCTACGCTCAGGCAAAATTCGGGAAGAGCCCCGTGTCGGACGACGAAATGTTCGACCTCATCCGTGGCCAATACGAAACGCAAATGATTCAAAGAGCAAAACAGGCATTTCGAATCGGATCAAAAAAACACATCCAGCCGAACTCCTAAGAATTACGGGAATGCGCCACCACCCATCAAAACGCGAATACTGGTTTCGCAGTCGCGTTCACTCGACAATTACCCCCCCGCGAGGTGGCGGGATGGATCACGCACGGATGGATATGCTTCCATAGCAGGGGAAACATGGAAGCTGCCTTTGTCCTGGTCCTCAAGCGGCGGGCGAGCAAAGTTAATTTTAACTGACAAAGATAGGAAATGATTTAAAAAGCCATTCGGCAAACAAACTCACTCTTATGACAAAAATTAGCATGCTTCTGGTTGTTGTTTCATTCCTATCGGGATGCATCTCAAAACGGGAAATATCATTCCAAAAACAAGCTCAAATCCCAGCAACCGCAAAAATCAACATAGTCACGCCAAGTGATGGCATTTACATGGATGAAGACTATCCCAAATCAGGAACCGTTGTTGCTCGAAAACTTGTTGCCGCACTTCTTCCATATTTCCCAAATACCTCGAATGTTTCTGTGAAAAATGACTCAGAGTTTTCGATTGCTCCGCAAATTTTGCATTGGGAAGATCGGGCCACAGAATGGTCAGGAAAGCCAGACAAGGTAAAAGTCTCGCTTCCACTCTATAAATCAGGCGACCTAATCGGATCAGCAACAGTTTCCGCGAAAAGTAGTTGGTGGACACTTGGCGGTGACCATCCCGAAGATTTTTTAGACCTGCCATTTGAAGTTTACGCCTCAAATTTGGCGGCAAAAACGAAGCAAGTTCGATTGGTCAAAGTAAAATAGGATCAAGAAGAATCGGGTAGCTGTAGTTGTTGATATCTTCCCATCCAAACTGGATGGAACCCTCATCACACTCACGCGCCTGCGCGTATTGGTCGGAAACCCTTACCTATTCAATAAAAGTAAAAGGGGTCAGTCCCGCGTATTAACGCTTTTTAAAAAATCTGAGAGTTTCCGACGATGGCAAGGTCACTACGAATCCAATATGCGGGGGCGACTCATCACATGATAAATCGCGGGGATCGGCGTCAGAGGGGGCAGGCATAAATTCTTGATATTTAATCACGCTAATCACGCGTTTGAATCCATCAAACGCAAGAATTGGCCTCGCATTTTGACGCACTGGGCTTGGCGAAGTTTTCATAAAGTTATCGCATAGAGTTTTATGCCGACGAGGGCGTCGGCGTTCCGGCCGAGAACTTTTCTCCGTGTCTTGGTGTCTCCGTGAGAGGCTTGCGCCGCAGGCGCTGTGGTGGTCCTCCTTTGTCAGAGGGGTCAGATGGAATTCTGAAACCATCAAACCTGCAGGAGAAGGCTTCTGGGTCAAATTCCTAAAAATAAGACTTGTCTGAATCCGTCAGAAAGTCGATAGGAAAACTATGAGCACTGTCATGGAAATCGAGAAAGCGATTGACAACTTGCCTGCTCCGGAATTCCGCGAGATCGCTGTTTGGATTGAGATGCGTCAGGGTGTTTTGGCGGGGGATTGCGCAATTTTAAGTGAGGATTCCTTGGCCGTGGACTGGAACAAACCGGAGGAAGACGCGGCATGGATTCACCTTCAGTCGGATCAATAATCCTACTACCGTTTCCGTTCACGGATCTCTCGAAGTCGAAAATTCGGCCTGCTGTCATCTTGGCAAACGCTGGAAGGGGCGATTGGATTTTATGTCAAATCACCAGCAAGGTATATGCGGATTCGACTGCGGTGCAATTGATAGATTCAGATTTTGAGTCGGGCGGTCTTCGCTTGGTGAGTTACGCAAGGCCATCAAAGTTATTTACCGCCAGTGGTGGAATCTTTCTTTCGATTGCTGGGCAACTTGGTGCTGAGAAAGTCTCGGAAATTCTGCGTAGGGTGGTGAGCTTGTTTGTATTTCCAAATTCCTAAGATTGGGAAATCTGGAACCGGACTCCTTGATCAAAAAGGATTTTCACGCAGCGACGGGTTCTTCGAGGCTTGCAGAGGCATATTCCAAGACGGCTTCGACTTGGCCGCGACCAACGCCGGGGAACCATTCCAAAAATTCGTCCACAGAGGCTCCGTCTTCCAAGTTTTCAAACAAAGCTCGGACGGGAACTCTCGTTCCCCGAAAAACATAGGACCCACCGACCTTGTTGGGACTTTGCTCAACGCTTTTGCACTGGAGCCAGAAGTTCATAGAAATACGATACCAAGGGAGGGATCATCTTCAACCAAAATTCCTTTTCTAACGGACTCCGCCGGGGTGGTCAGAGAGGTCAGGCATAAATTATTGATATTTCATTGCATTGAACACGCGTTTGAATTCATCAAGCACCTGATGCCGGAGCCAGCCAGGGAGCCGCTACTTTCCTCGAAGCCCTACTACTCGACGCCAGTTTCAGTTGTTCGGCTTTTCCGAACAACTGCGGCCGCGAGGTGTTGGCCAACGCAGGCAAGGTCTCCGCAGAGCTAGCCAAGGAGCACAGAGAGAGAGAATTTACGGAGCATCGTCGTGTGAAAGATCACACGCTGGAGTCCGACTTTGATCGAGCCATTCAGCAACTCCATCCGCCGCGCCAACCCGGCGGGCAACGAATTCTGGTCCAGCCGCGATTTTGCTCGCGTGCTCGGCTATGTGAACTACCGCCATTTCCAGGCGTTCATCGAGAAAGCCCACACCGCTTGTTTCAACAGCGGCCAGCGGGTGGAAGACCATTTCGTCGGAATCGACGATATGGTTGAAGTCGGCAAGGGAGCGAAGCGCCCGGCGAAGTCCGTGATGATGTCGCGAAATTCTGGCCATGATTTTTTGATTCCATCATCTGCTCGCGGTGTGTGAAATGCGGATCAGATGTCCAGCGGTTTATGTTGGTCCTGCCAAGGTTGACCGCTGGCGTGCTTTTCTAACCCCTGCTTCTAACTCACGATGAAAAATCCCGCTTCGATGAATCTGATTTCGCTTTGCAACATGAGCTTTGGATTTTTTGGAATCCAATTCGGCTGGGGCCTGCAAATGGCCAATATGTCCTCGATCTACCAAATGCTGGGGGCGGACGAGGCTTCGCTGCCTTTGCTGTGGCTCGCAGCGCCGCTCACGGGCCTTCTGGTGCAACCCATCATTGGGCACATGAGCGACCGGACCTGGTGCCGACTCGGTCGGCGGCGGCCGTATTTCCTGATCGGGGCGGTTCTGGCCTCGATCGCGCTGGTGTTTATGCCGCATTCCTCCTCGCTTTGGATGGCCGCTGGTCTTCTGTGGGTTCTGGATGGGTCGGTGAATATCAGCATGGAGCCGTTTCGGGCGTTTGTGTCGGATCTCCTGCCCGAGCAACAGCGCACTCAAGGCTTTGCGGTGCAGAGTCTGTTTATTGGCCTCGGATCGGTCCTGGCATCCTCGTTGCCGTTCGTGCTCACCGAGCTATTTGGTGTGGCTGGAGCGGCTCCCTCAGGAGAAATCCCGCAGGCGGTGCACTGGGCTTTCACGATTGGTGCGGGGGTGTTTTTGGGAGCGGTGGTGTGGACAGTGGTGACGACGCCCGAACGACCCCCAGCCGATATGGAGGCCTTTGAGCGCATGAAGAGGGAGTCGGCGGGGCCGCTTGGATTTCTGCGCGAACTCGGCGAGGGCCTGGCCTCCATGCCGAAGACGATGCGTCAACTCGCTGCCGTGCAGTTTTTCACATGGAGCGGGCTTTTTTGCATGTGGATTTATTTTTCACCTGCTATTGCGAGTCGCATTTTCGGAGCGGTCAAAGGCCAAGCTGGCTACGAGGAATTGGTGGCTCAAGCCGGCCAGTGGACCGGGGTTTGCTTCTCGGTTTACAACGCGGTTTGCTTCGTTTTTTCGTTTGCCTTGGTGGCGTTGGCGCGGCATGTGCCGGCGCGGACGCTTCACATTGTCTGCCTCTCGCTTGGTGGGCTGGGGCTTGCCTCCGTGCCCTTCATGCCGAGTAAGGATTTTCTTTTTCTCTCGATGGCTGGAGTCGGAATCGCCTGGTCCTCGATTCTCTCGATGCCCTATGCCCTGTTGGCGAACTGCATCCCAGCGGCCAAAACTGGTTTTTACATGGGTGTCTTCAACTTCTTCATCGTGCTCCCTCAAATCGCTATCTCGCTCGGACTGGGCGAGGCGTTGCGGTTTTTTCCGGCGGTGGACTCGGCCATGGTCATCATGGGTGGCGGCTTTTGCTTCTTGCTGGCTGCGGGTCTGACCTTGCGGGTGAAGCCAACGGCGCACGCTTCCTGAGCGCGTGGCTTTGCTCAAGCATTCGCAGGCCGTTTTTTTGTCGAGGAGGGCTTCCGCGTTCCCTTTCGAGGAAATTTTCTGAAGTTGGATGGCTCGGCTATGCCGCTGCTCTCAGAGGGGTCAGTCCCGCGTATTGACGTATTTTTTAGCCGAGTTTCCGCAGTGTCATTGCTCTGATGTGCTGATGCCGACGAGGACGCAGGCGTTCCGGCCGAGAACTTTTCTCCGTGTCTTGGTGTCTCCGTGAAAGGCTAGCGCCGGATCAACTCTTTGTTTTTGGGAAATGTGTTGGCTCCAGATTTCTTCGGGACTCTGCAATAGTCACCCCGTGCGGAGAGGGCGCTGCGGACGAAGTGCGGGCCAGCAATCCTGAGGCTTCGAGTTGATTGAAGGGATTGGTCGGGCAAGGTGATTCGCCAGATGTGGCGTTTGCACAGAATCCAATCGGGCGTCATTTTTTCCTGATCCTGCGTGAAGGAGACGGCGGCGGCATTTTCAAATCGATCCCCTTGAAACAATACACAAAATAAAAACTCTACACTCGACAAGTGCAGA
>JBIKUM010000180.1:0-6672 GCA_044347585.1 Terrimicrobiaceae bacterium | reverse complement strand
GACGAAAATCAATTTCAGGAGTGTAGAAAATCGAGACACCTGTTTAGAAAACGAAGACACGATTCATCTCGAAGGTAGTCCGTTGCCAAATCGATCTTCTATTATGAAAATATTGACCTAATCTGGGTTCGTGAGCAGTCGGTCTGGCATCAAGAAAAAGTCTTCGAGTCTCGCTTGTGCAGTGGTTCCCGCGCAGGGCGAGCCTGCGCTGTCGGCTCTGGGGCAGCTCATCGATCTCCTTGAAGAGAGCACCGGGTGCCGGATCAGTTTTGAGGATCTCACGGGGGTCAGCTATCATGTCGAGGATTTGGCTCTGCCCGGCCGCTTGCGCATCCATACCTGCGAGGCCTGCATGTTTGCCAAAAGCCGTCGCGAAACGCATGCCGACTGCATTCGCAACAAGACAGCCGTGAACCGCCTTGCCACGCGTCGGAAGAAAATGTTTTCCGGCCAATGCCATATCGGGCTGACCGAACTCGTGGCCCCGTTGATGTATCAGGGCCGCGTGATGGGGGTCTTTTTTCTCGGCTCGGTGGTGGTGCGCGAGACTGCCGCTGCGGCCCGGCGGAAGCTGCGCAGGTATTGCGAACGCCAAGGTCTGGATTCGCGACTTTTCCTTGCCGCTCTGGCCAAGGCTCCGCAAATTTCCGCACAAGAAATTCCCGGCCTCGAAGCGCGCTTTCATTTTCTGGTTCGGGTGGCAGAGGCGCTCGTGGAGAAGTCTGCGCTTCCTGCGGAGCGATATCGCACGGTCGACGGAGCGCACAAGGTCGCCCTGCATTTGCTGCCAGTGATGGTGCAAGGCGCCATCCGCTTTCTGCAGCGTCACCATGCCAATCCTGTTTTGCTGGGAGACATCGCAGAGCACTTGAGATGCAATCCCGATTACCTGAGTCGGATTCTCAACCGTCATCTGCCTGGCGGGCTTTCCGGTTACCTCTCGCGCATCCGCATCGAACATGCCCAGAAGCTCATTGCCGGGGGGCGACTGAGCATGGGCGAGATCAGCGATCGGGTCGGCTTCACGGATCAAAGCTACTTTGCCAAAACATTCCGCAAACTCGTCGGCATGACTCCCGGCGACTATCAGGCGCAGCTTGATTCATGACCCAACTCCTCCCGCTGGCACGATTTTCATCGGAGGCACGCATGCCGGCAGGGTTACGGAATTTTACCAAAAAAAAGTCAATATTCTCATAACGGAAAAATCGGTGTTTGGATAAATTCGCTCTGATGAATTTATATGCACCCTCATTCGTGCTCAAAACAGAATGAGCGCCGTCTTCCATCAAGCCCTGAACCACGCCGGGATCGCTCACCGATCTCTCGAGTTCGATGGTGGTCACGAATGGTCCGTCGTGGCAGAGGCGAGGCCGCATCTCGTCGGTTTTTCCCCCCAAGCAGTGCGCTGATGCCTTTCCTGAATACTCCCGACCTCTTTCATACTCATCCAAAACTACCAAACCATGAAATCCATAACTCCACTCCTTGAAGAACAAGCCGGTCGCAGTCCCGCCGTTCGGCTTGCCGCACCGCAGGTGATCTTTTCCGGCGACAATGCTGCCAGCGTCACCCTTGAGCCCGCAGGTGATGGCCTTCATTTTTCCGCTCCGGCAGGCTCTGCTGCGGCGGGTCTGCGTGTTTCTTTCACGCCAAGCAATTCCGCCGACGGCGTGGCATTGGAAGTTTGCGTCGAGTCGCCCGTGGCCCTGAGTGGCGTGCAGTTGGTGCTGCCGCTTGAGCTTGGCTTGGGGTGGAAGAGCTATGTCATCGCGCCGGGTGTGATCTACAATGGCAACCGCTTTGTGGTTTCGCCGCAACCTTACGCGCCTTATCTGCTGACCGAAGGCGTGACGCCCGACGGCCCGATCGTGGTGTCGGACATCCCGCGCCTGAGCGCCGATACCGGCTACCGCACCGAGTTGGCCGCCAATGCTTTTGCCATTCCGGCCGCCGGCGTGTTTGATCCGCAGCAGCGGATGGGATGTCTGGTCGGCTTCGACATCGACGGAGACTGGGGTGTGAGCGGCGTGAATCTCGTCACACTGCCGGGTGAAGCGGTGAGAGTGGAACTCTGCCTGCCTGTCATGCGCAAGCGCCGTTATCGTTTCTGTGATTGGGTGGATGTCACCAACGAGCCGGGCATGGACCTCGAGCCGGGCAAGCCGCTGCGTTTCCATGCGCGCCTCATGCCGGTGCCCGCCGAGACGATTCCCGCCTTCATTCATCGGGTGGCCCTCCATGGCGAGACCTGCGTGGGAAGCGCGCCGCGTCCGCGATCCCTATCCTTTGCCGATGCAGCGGAGCGGATCGAGGCCAAGCAGGACGCCCACAACTGGAATGAGCGGAACGGCTATTACCAGAGTTCGATTGGGGACAAGGGCTGGATCCTGCAGACCGGCTGGGTCGGCGGCGGGGTGACCATGGCCGCGATGGCGATGTCGGAAAATCCCGAGCGCTGTCGCCGTGCGGTTCGCATGCTCGACACCCTCTGCCGCAATGCGGTGACGCCGAGTGGTTATTTCCATGGCCTCCACAACGGAGAGCGGTGGTTGAGCTTCGGAGGCAAGCGTCCCGGATGCCGCGCCTTTTCGCTCATCCGCCGACCGCTTGAGTGCACACGCGATGTTCTGAAAGTGCTTGAAGTCCTGCGCTCGCGAGGTGAGAAAATCGAGCCCGTTTGGGAAGCCGCAGCGAAGGGCAACCTCGAGGCGATGGTCAGCACCGCGGAGCGTTTCGGTCACCTCGGTTACACGGTCGATTTCGACACCGGCGAGGTGCTCTGGGGCGACACCGCCTGCGGCAGCTTCGGCATCGAGCCGCTGGTGCGCGGCGCGGCATGGTTCAAGGAGCCCCGCTACCTCGAGACCGCCCGCAGACTGGCGGATTACTACGGCACGCATTTCATCGATCGCGGTTACACCTGCGGCGGGGTGGGGGATGCGCTGATGGCGGCGGATACCGAGAGCAACTACGCGCTGCTGGCCGGACTTGTGCATCTTCATCGTGCCACCGGCGAAGCGCGGTGGCTCGAGCGTGCCGTGCAAGCCGCCGATCTCTTCGCCACCTGGGTCCTGCGCTACGACGCGAAGTTGCCGGCGGATTCGCCACTCGGTCGCATCGGCATCCAGGCGCGCGGCGCCGTCTTTGCCAACACCCAGAATCAACACGGCGCGCCGGGTGTCTGCACATCTTCCTGCGACGCGTTGCTCCTGCTCCATGAGGCGACGGGTGAGGACCGCTTCCTTCACCTGCTCGTCGATATCGCCGGCTGCATCTCGCAAATGATCGTGCGCCCCGGCGACGAGTCGGTCTGGCCCCGGCTGCCCGACGGATCCATCAGCGAGCGACTCATGACGATGGATGGCATGGCCCCGATCGGCCACACCGCAAGCCTCAGCACCTGGAGCGAAATCTCAATGCTGCTCACCGCACGCGAACTTCCGCCCGTTTACCAAAGCCCCGTCACCGGCACCAAGGTCGCGTTCGATCCGTGTGCGGCTCCAATGAATCCGGCAACTGCCTAAAAAAATCATGAAAGAAATCAAGATCCCTGCCCGGTCGCTGCCGGTCGCCCATGAAGCCGATCTCGTTGTCGTCGGAGGCGGTCCCTCCGGCATTGCCACCGCTGTCGCTGCCGCCCGTCGCGGGGCGAAGGTCGTCCTGCTCGAGCGCTTTCCAAGTGTGGGCGGTGCCGCTACCAACGCGATGGTTAACATCTGGCATGTGAGCGACCGCACCAAGCAGGTCATCGCGGGCCTCACCCAGGAACTCATCGACCGCTGCGGGGACGGCGTTCATGTGTTGCCGCGCTTTCCGACACGCTTCGAGACCCATGAGTTCGCGCCGCATATCATGCGCGTGGCGATGCACGATCTGCTCGATGACGCCGGGGTCACAACGATCTGTCACCTCGCCGCCATGGAACCGATCATCGAGGGAAACCGCATCAAAGGCGTGCTGGCCGATACCAAAACCGGGCGGAAGGCCTTTTTGGGCAAAGTCGTGGTCGATGCCACCGGTGACGGTGATGTCGCTGCGGCGGCCGGGCTCCCTTATGAGTTCGGACGCGAATCCGATGGACGCGTGCAGGGGATGACCATGATCTATAATGTTTCCGGACTTGATGCTGCTGAAGTCGCCGCCCACCCGGAGGAAGCCGACCGCGTGCTGCAGCTTATGAAAGACCTGCGAGATCGCGGCGAATTTCCCCAGTTCTTCGAGATGGCGGCCCATTCCTACCTGCGGAGTGCGCGTGATCCGGGAGTCTCCTACAACATGTGCCCGGTGGCGGGAAATCCCCTCGATGAATTGGAACTCACCCGCTGCTCCGCACAAGCCCGCCGCCAGGTGCTGCAGTATGTCGATCTCTGGCGCAAAGAGATGCCCGGTTTCCAAAATGCCAAGGTCACCCAAATGGCCTTCTGGCTCGGCATCCGCGAAGGTCGTCGCGTGAAGGGATTGGAGACCCTTTCCGCCGAGGATGTGGTCGCTGCGAGGAAACGCCCCGATGCCGTGGGGCATGGATTTTTCTGCGTGGACATCCATGATCCCAAGGGAGGCGGTCACAGCACATGGGTCGAGTCCGAGCGCACACCGCCGATGGGGGAGAGCTACCACATTCCACTCGGCATGTGTCTCAATGGCCAAATTCCGAATCTGGCCGTCGCCGGGCGATGCGCCTCCTCGACGCATGAGGGACACGGTTCGGTGCGCCTGCAATCCCACTGCATCACGATGGGGCAGGGGCTGGGCACCGCCGTCGCGCTGGCACTCGACAGCGGGGTGGAAATTGCCGCGGTAGATTTGGCGAAACTTCAGTCAACCCTTCGCAACGACGGCGCCTACATAGAGGATGTGCCGCCTGCATGATCGGAGTGAAATCATTCGAAACCTTTATCCTAAATTCGGCAGTTAGGAATTGAACATGGGCGTGGAAGTTGCTTGCGGTATGGTTGATGGACTCAAAATCCCTGCATGAAACGGCTCACCCTGTGGGTGAGGTAAAAAACGAAAGGTTTTCACATGACAAGGTCAGCGCAGGCGCCTCGGCCTTGCCTGTTGATACAGGCGGAGGGCGCTATCATGTGCAGTGGGATGACTCGGCTCCAGTGACACCTCTGGGGCAATTGGTGTTCTTCGCGCAGTTCCTGCATGCTGGTGGGAGATGGGAGGATTTTTGCAAAGAGGCGCCATTTGGATTCACAAGCCCGAATGCTCCAACTCATGAGGATGTGCTCGGTTCGCTGGCTTTTTCCATTTTGTGTGGTCACACGCGCTACGCTCATGTCAACGCGCTGCGATTTGATGCGGTCAATCCCGCGATGCTGGGCATGAAAAAAGTCGTCAGTGAAGATAGTGCCCGCCGCAATCTCAAGAAGCTCGATCAGATGGAAGCTCGCAAGTGGCAACGCAAGCATCTGCGCGAGACTTGGGAGCGCTTGCTCTACGAACCTTGGATGCTGGATATCGACACCACAGTGAAAACGGTTTTCGGTCATCAGGAGGGTGCGGAGGTCGGCTACAACCCGCATAAACCCGGGCGCCCCAGTCATGCCTACCACACTTACTGGATCGCGCGATTGCGTCTGTGTTTGGATGTGGAGGTGCGTCCTGGCAAACAATGCTCCAGTTCGCATGGAATGCCGGCGCTGTGGGAGTTGATCGACTCCTTGCCGCTCGAATGCCGTCCACATGCAATACGAGGGGATTGCAACTACGGCAATGAAGCCAACATGGTGGAATGTGAAAAGCGTGGCATACCCTATCTCTTCAAACTACGCCAAACAGCGAAGGTCAAAAATCTCATCTCCTTGTTGGAACAAGAAGGCGGTTGGGTGGACTGCGGTCAGGGTTTTCAAGGCATCGAGGGAGAAGTGCGCTTGGGCGGATGGAGTTGCAAACGCCGGGTGATTGTGGCCCGGCGGCTCGTCAAACAGGAGGCAACCGAGGATGACAAAAAGGCCCTGCCTCTTTTGACGCAAAATGGGGCGTTGCCGCTGGAAGTCGTCTCCTACGAACACATCGTTCTTGTGAGCAGTCTACCGTATGAGGTTGCCTCTCTTGTTCCTCTTTATCGGGAACGCGGAGATGCGGAAAATCCTTTTGACGAACTCAAAAACCAGTGGGGTTGGGCTGGGTTTACAACACAAGACATGGATCGCTGTCAGGTCACGGCCCGTCTCATTGCTCAAATTTACAACTGGTGGAGTCTCTATGCCAGGCTTGTGGACCGGGAAAGACATCGCGAAGCAGTCACCACGCGCCCAGCACTTCTCGGCGGAGTCGCCCGGCAAACGCGACACGCCGGACAAACGCGAATCAACATCAGCCTGAGCCACTCCAAAATGAGTCGAATCAAAGAGAAACTCGCTGAAGCCAGCGCTTTTTTACAGGGGTTGATC
Source organism: Terrimicrobiaceae bacterium (assembly GCA_044347585.1). Classification (GTDB taxonomy): domain Bacteria; phylum Verrucomicrobiota; class Verrucomicrobiia; order Chthoniobacterales; family Terrimicrobiaceae; genus UBA967. Next base: position 268 of record JBIKUM010000180.1, on the reverse strand, counting down.
TCTACTGCGGAGCAGTTGACCAACTCTCAACGCTGGGAGCGCATCTTGCTCCGAATTTTCGAAAGATTTATCCAACCAAAAATCGAAAATACCGGCCTGCCAGCTCTGGCAACGGGGTGATCGTCGCCATCCTCATTTTTCAACTGCCGAATTTAGGTGTGCGCCGGGGAAGCCGGCAGCCACGTGGGTGAAAGTCCCACCGGTCGAATTAGACGGTTCACGACCGAAAGAGATGTCCGGGAAGAGGCCGCGAGGCTGAACCTGCAAG
>JBIKUM010000347.1:0-2872 GCA_044347585.1 Terrimicrobiaceae bacterium | reverse complement strand
TGGTTGGAACCGATGTTGCCCACCAAGGCGATGCCGGTGTTGATGCCGATGCCTATTTTTAAATCAACCTGGCGCTCGGCTTGGAAGCGCTCGCGCATTCCATCGAGAACGCGTCGCATTCCCAGCGCGGCTTTGATGGCGTTTTCCTCCTGATACGGGTCCTCTTCCAGGGCCCCAAAGACGGCCATCAATCCATCACCCATGAATTTGTTGAGCATGCCGTGGTTTTTGCAGATCTCATCGATCATCTTGTCGAAATAATCGTTCAGAAGTGAAAAGACATCCTCGGGAGCGAGTTTCTCGGAGAGGCTGGTGAAACCACGCACATCGGCGAAGAGGACGGTAATCTTGCGGCGTTCGCCCTTGAGGTCGGGCATTTTTCCGGAGCTTATAATTTTATCCGCGAGTTGGCCGGACATGTAGCGGACGAGTGTTCCCTTGAAAACATCGCGTTGTTGCAGTCCTGCGGCCATTTCATTGACTGCAAGCGCGACCTCCGCAAATTCGTCTCCTGTGCTTGTGTCCAATCTGGTGTCGAGTTTGCCATTTCCGATTGCGACAACGGCATCGCGTAATTTTCGCAAAGGACGCGCCAGTTGCACCGAAAAATAAACAGCCAGGGCAACCGCTAAAACAATGGACAGGAGCAGGGCAAAAAATCCGAGTGTCCTGAGCGTGTTCAGTTCCCCGATCACGCGTTTGGCATCGATATCCACACCCACAACGCCGACGGAATCCCCCGTGCTCGAGCGGATGGGGGAATTCGCAGTGAGCCAAGTGCCCCACTGATCTTCGACAAACACCGGTTGCACTTGATTTACATCAAAGCGCGTGGGCTTAGCTCGCGGATCATCCTTCTGCTTGTAGATGTCGCCCAGGAGAGATTTGTCAGGTCCCTCCTCCTCGGCGTCCACGCCAAAAATGATAGTATCCTTGTCCTTTAGGCTCGGCATGAGGGTGTAAACAAACTTGATCTGGACATCGTCGCGGCGATTGGCGTCCCGGATTTTTCGGAGTTGTGCCTCGATTTCTTTGTAGGCCTCGTCCGTTTGATCTGTGTCGTTGCTCAGCTTGCTGTGCGAGTCGCCGTCGATCACGGCGGAGGCTGTCGCGGCGATGGAGAGGGCTGTGGAAGCAATTTGGTCCCGCAGCATTTTGCCGGCTTGCCAGGAATTGATTATAAAAAGCATGCCATTTGTTACTAATGACATGAAGACAAAGAGCAGGATTAGTTTTGTCCGGAATTTCATGTTTGCTGGAGGGGTAGAGGGGTAGGCTAAGCGGCTGTCGTGGTTTTTGCTGGAGTGGTCAGGCTGGATTTCAATGCTGCGAGGATTTTTTGAACGGTGGCCTCGATGGTCAATCCGTGCTTGGCGCGCAGGATCGGCACGGTGCCGTGCTCGATAAATTGGTCTGGCCAACCGATGCGGACGACGGGAGTCGTGATATGGCGGTCGGAGAGGTGTTCGATCACAGATGAGCCGAAGCCGTTTGTGAGAACATGGTCCTCCATGGTGCAGATCACATCGCAACCGCCGGCGAAGAATTCGAGGGTTGCGGTGTCGAGCGGCTTGATCCAGCGGGCATTGATGACCGCCGTGGAAATACCGAGTTTCTCGAGTTCCTCTGCGGCTGGGATGGCGAGTTCGCACATATTGCCGAGGGCGAAGATCGCGGCCTTGGTGCCGTGGCGGAGGACCTCGGATTTTCCGATTTCAAGGAGCTTGGGCTTTTTGGCGGGAACGGCGCCGGTTCCTATGCCGCGCGGGTAGCGGATGGCACATGGGCCATCGTGGTTGACCATGGTCCAGAGCATGTCGGCGAATTCCGCCTCGTCCTTGGGCTGCATATGAAGGATTCCCGGAACCGGTCGCAGGTAAGCGATGTCAAAGAGGCCGTGGTGCGTGGGGCCGTCATCACCCGAAAGACCGGCGCGGTCCATGCAGAGGGCGACATTCAGGTTTTGCAGGGCGATGTCGTGAATGATCATGTCATACGCGCGCTGCATGAAGGTGCTGTAAATGGCGACGAAGGGCTTCAGACCCCGTGTTGCCATGCCGCAGGCGAAGAGAGCTGCATGCTCCTCGGCGATGCCGACATCGTGGCAGCGCGCGGGATGGCGCTTGGCGAAGTTGATCAGCCCGGTGCCGGTCGGCATGGCGGCTGTGATGGCAACAATCTTGTTATTGTCGTCTGCGAAATCAGCGAGTTTCGTTCCTAGCAGTTCGGAGTAGGTCGGGGTGGGGGAGGCGATGGTCTCGCCCGTATCGAGGTGGAATTTCCCAAGCCCGTGAAACTTGTCGGGCTTCTCCAGCGCTGGCGCGTAGCCTTTCCCTTTCTGCGTGAGGATATGCAGAATGACGGGCTCGTTCTGGGTTTTTAAAAATTCAAAAGTCTGTGTGAGAAGCGGAATGTCATGTCCGTCGATCGGGCCGTAGTAGCGGATGCCGAGATCATCGAAAATCACGCTTGGCGCGATGAGGCTCTTCAGCCCCGCCTCCGCCTTGTGGGCCAGCTTGCGTGCGGTTTTTCCACCGATCCATTCGAGGAATCTGGCGGCGTTTTCATGGAGGTTCGCGTAGGCGGGATTGGTCACCAGGCGGTTCAGATAATCCGCAACGGCGCCCACATTTTTGGCGATCGACCACTCGTTGTCGTTGAGAACGATGATCAGGCGCTTGGTGGTCGCGGCGACATTATTCAGGGCCTCAAAGCTCACTCCACAGGTGAAAGCGGCATCCCCCGCCACGCAGACGACATGCTCGTCGGAGCCGATTTGGTCGCGGGCTGCGGCCATGCCCAGGGCGGCGGAGAGCGCTGTTCCTGCGTGGCCCGCACCATAAGAGTCGTGCTCGCTCTCGCTGCGCAGGAG
>JBIKUM010000293.1:0-3797 GCA_044347585.1 Terrimicrobiaceae bacterium | reverse complement strand
TGGACATAGCCTTGGTGACTGACATCGAAAACAAACTTGTCCCGTGGCGTGTTGAAGACGCGGTGCAGTGCAATCGTCAGTTCGACCACGCCAAGATTCGGCCCCAGATGGCCGCCGGTCTTGGAGAGGACGCTAATCAATTCCTCGCGGATTTCCTTGGCCAGGTGGGGTAGTTGCTCGGATGGCAGGGCTTGGACATCTGCCGGTGAATGAATCTTGGCCAGCAATGGGCCGGGAATGTGTTCAGGCATGCCTCAATCTTCCTGCTCCTCGAACTCGCCAAGGGCAACACCGCCGCGGGCGTCGCGTGTGATGATTTGGATTCGCTTCTCGGCTGCGTCCAATTTTTCTTGGCATTCTTTCACGAGGCCAATGCCCTCTTCGTAGCAATCAATCAGCTTCTCCAGAGGCAGGTTGCCCTCCTCCATCGCGTTGACGATTTCGGAAATCCGCTGCATGGCGGATTCGAGGGACGGGGTTTCATTTTGGATTTTTTGAGCCATCGGACGAGCGAGCCTTCTGACCCACATTACATCGAAGTTAGGCCATTTTCGCAATGCGTATATTAGGAGGCGCGCGATGGGGCTTGGATCGTAGGGGTTAGTCCCCATACCGCAGCGGGTGGAGGGCTTTTAAGGTGCGGTCCGTGAAAACTCCGAACCTTTCCAAAATGTCAATGCACTCCGCAATCCTCGCAGCGCTGGTCGCCGCTGGGTTGGGATTCACCGCGCTTGAAGCGGCCCCTGCCGATCGATCTCCTGCGACCGGCACCTTCGAAGTTCCCCTGTTTGAGAAGGACCAGAGGCGCATCGAGGGGGTGCTTTCCAAAAAGGACTACGCCTTCAAACTCCCCGAGCATGTTCGTCTGGAGCCGGGCAGCGAGTTGACCCTGCTCTGGCAGGCTTCGCCTCTCCTCTTGCCGGATGTCTCGACCATGAGCGTTCAATTGAACAACCGCGAGATCACCAGCGTCAGGCTTGGGACGAAAAAAGAGAATCCCGAGGCACAGGATCGTGGCAAAATTTCGGTTCCGCTTGCTTCCGATATGCTCCAACCCGGTTGGAACCGCGTTACGGTGAGTTGCCTCCTGCAGACGACACAATCCCCCTGCCGGGATGTCGACAATCCCGCCGCCTGGGTTGAACTCGGCGCGGGCAGTCGCATTCAGGTGGCATGCTCCCAGACAGCCCTTTTTCCGGAGATTCAGCGGTTCCCGGAATCCCTCACAGAGCCTGCGCTCATGAATCTCGCGGAGTTCCGCCGGTCGGCCTCCCAAACGCGTCCCGAGCCTGTTGTCTCACTGCTCGTGCCAAGCGAGGCGGGCGAGGCGGAACTCCGCACACTCCTCATAGCCGCATCGCGCATGGGACAGACCATCTACACGGATCCCGCTGCCGTGCAGGTGAAGGAAATTTCGGCATTCGCGGGGGAATCCACCGCCAGAAACGGAATGCTGATCGGTGTGCGATCTCATCTCACGAAGACTCCGCTTCCTCCGGATGTTCAAAAATGCCTCGAGTCCCTCGGCGAAGGGGAGGGGATGGTTGCGGAGATCATCACCGGCCCGGCGGATTCCCAAAGACGCTGGATGCTCATCAGCGGAGCGGATTCCGAGGGCCTGGAAAAAGCCGCGCAAACCATAGGCAGCGAAACGGCCCTGCGGAATGTGCCATCCAACCCATGGATCATCACTGCGGCTCCTGCTGTTTCGCCTATTGCGGAGAAGTTGGCCCAACCTCTTCCTGGAAATATCACCTTCGACTCTTTGCGTGATGGGGACATTGTCCTGCGGGGGCTTTTCCGGAATCAAACCTCGCGGAATATTGCCTTTCCCCCAAGCTATCAAACGACGCCCGGCGGGTATGTGGATGTGGATCTCTCCCACGCCGGAGCGCTCGACAAGACATCCGCCTTCGATGTGCGCTTGAACGATGTCGTGATCGGCAGCGTCGCGCTTACTCCCCAGAACGCCTCGGGAACCCGTCAGCGCCTTGTCATCCCTGCAGGCATCACAGGTCGCGATCCCTCGACACTCGCCGTATCGAGCTATTTGGATATAGGCACGGTTGATTGTGCCCACCGCAACGACGAGCGGGCTTGGGTCTCGCTGGGCGGGAATTCGACGCTGAATATCCATTCCGCGCCTGTTGTGATCAACGACCTGAGCCGCCTTGGCTCGCTCACCCTACGCGATGCATTCCTGCGGCGCACCGCCATTTTGCTGCCTGCGGAGAGCAGTCCCGAGCGAAATGAACTCCTGAAAACCATCGGAATCCACCTCGGACGCCAGTTGACCGACATGCCGGTGCTTTGGCCTCAGGTGGCGACTTATGGTCCAGCGCTTCCTCCCGCTCCGGCCCGCCTGGAAGGCCGCTCCGGCCTGATTCTCGGGTCTGCGTTCCAGTGGCCGATGGCCTTTGGCAAAAACATGCGCCTCGCCATCGAAGGCACGGAATCGAACTCCAGTTCGATCATGCTGCGGGGCGAGCCAGTGCCACTGGCGGATTTCGACTCCACCCTCAGCTTTGTGCAACTCCTGCCATCCCCTTGGTCGAAGGGGGAACTCTTCGCCGCGATTGGTGGACTGGATGGTTATGGCGGCCAAACCACGGTTGATCTGCTTACCGAGCGCAGCATCTCGGAGCGTTTGAGCGGCACAGTCGCAGCGGCGGATGCGAGCGGGCGCGTCATCACCTATGATGTGCGGTTCATCCAGGAAGTCTCCCTTTCCCATCAAATTCTCACCGGCTTCGCCTCCGGGACGACTCCCGCAGACATCGAGGACAGCCGAATGGACAAAACCGAGGCCGGATTTCTGACGCAGAGCGTGAACTATTGGATCGCTGGCGTGTCGTTTGCTGTGATGGCAGGTCTTTATCTCCTCCAGCGCATCATGATTCGCCGTCGGAAAAATCATAAAAATGGAGACGAACTGTGAAAATTCTCTCTCTTGCGGCATCCATGGTTCTCGTGTGTAGCGCGGCGGCATTCCCTGCGGCCTCCAATACACTCATCATCTACGACACGCTTTCGAAGCCCTTCTCGCTCGTCAATGAAGTCGCCCCGATCGAAGCCTCGCTGAAGCGTTTTGACACCCGCGTGCAGACTCTCGCGGATTCGAAGGTGACCGATGAGGATTTGCAGAAGGCCGATTTCATCGTTCTGGCCGGGATTTCGGGATTCCCGAAGTTGAAGCCTGAGATTTTGAAATCCCTCCAGCAATCGTCGAAGCCCGTCATGGCACTCGGAGCTGCGTCATGTTTCGCCTCGGATACGCCCTCAACCATTGCAAAGGCCTCTGCTCCTCTTGAGAAAACCAAGCTCAATTATCGCGGAGCTGAGTGGATTCTCCGGGTGGATCCATTCTACGGGGAGACCCGTTCAGGTGCCCGAGTTCTTGCAGGGACCTCGACTTCGAAGGGAACCCAACCGCTGGCTTGGAAGGCTGGAAACCGCATGGGATTCGCCACCTTGCCGACGGATGCTCCTCTTTCCATGGTCTTCTCGGATGTCCTGCTCGACTTTTACGGAGCCGCCCAGGAGGCCACGCCGGCGATGGTTTTTGTGATTCAGGACTACAATCCCTCCTGCAATCCCACTGCTCTTCGGCGTCTGGTGGACTTTTTTCAGAGTCAGAAGATGCCCTTCGTCGTCACGGCGCAAATGAAGGAGGTTCCTCCCGGTGTTGAAATCACCCCGCGCGACGAGTTTTTGGATGGTCTTCGTTACGCACAGGCCCACGGGGGGCGGGTCTTTTTACGCGGCGGCAATGGCCCCGAACGCTTGGAGGTATTTCA
>JBIKUM010000512.1:0-6702 GCA_044347585.1 Terrimicrobiaceae bacterium | reverse complement strand
GCGGTGCGATCACCCTTGAAGAAGTAAGACAGTGCGCGCAAGCCAAAGTCAATCAGCTCATTGCACCCTACGAAGCGCAAGGTAAGCTCCCTGCCACTATCCAAATGCGCGGCACACGAAACCTGATCGTTGTAGCCGATCCCCCGCAAGTTGTGGCGCTTCGCCCAGAGATAACCAAGCCGCCGGTGCAACAAACGCCACCACCGGCGCAACCAGCACCTTCAACACAAACAACGTCGCCGCAAACACCTCAAAAGGAAAATTCACTACCGGCGCCGACTGCACCGCCTACGCCATCTACCCCAACACCGCCACAAACCCCTGCTATTGCTTCCACACCCGAAATAATCAAGGAATCACCCGTTGAACAACAGGTGGCTTCTCTAGCAACGCTTCAAGACATCTTGGCTCAGCGCAATGGCAAGCTCAACGTTGAGGTCAAAGCACCCAAGCAGCTTGCGATTGGCAAAGATGCGTTCAGTTTCCATATCAAAGCAAACACCGATGGCTACCTCTATGCGGTCATGCTGGGATCGGATGGTCAAAGCTTTTATCTGCTGTTCCCCAATAAGATCGATACCGATAACAGGATTAAAGCCAACACGAGCTACCAGTTCCCGCGCAAGGGTTGGTCGATCAAAGCCGGAGGCCCTGAAGGCACTAATAAGGTTTTGATGGTGGTAAGCCAATCACCCCGTGATCCCAAGCTTTTCGTACCGGATGCCTCAAGTGGCGGTGGGCCATTCACCTACACGCTCTCAGATCTCACAGCGCGCAAGCGTTTGATCGATTTCTTTGTGGGTCGTGGTGTTCAAGGCAATGCCCGCATGGCCGCAAGCATGGTTGAGATTAAGGAAGTACCATGAGAAAGCTACTTGCCATCGTATTTATACTAATGGCGTTCGGTGCAGCTAACGCCCAACCAACAGGTACCTCGGGTCTTTCCAAAGAGGATATGCTCAAAGCCCTCACACCGACTCCCGAAGCGCCGAAGACCCGCAGTATGGGAGCACCTAATGCGGCAAAGACTCGTAACCTAAAACCCATGCTGGACTTAACGATTCAGTTTGATTTTGATTCAGCGACCTTGCGCGAGGAAAGTAAGAAGGATTTGAAAACGTTAGCCAGTGCGCTGACTGATGAATCCCTTTTGCGCTTTCGCTTCCAAGTCGAAGGCCACACCGATGCGCAAGGCACAGCAAGCTATAACCAAACGCTCTCAAGCCGACGTGCTGACTCGGTGGTCGCCTATCTTGTCCATGAAGGGGTGAGTCGCGAGCGGCTTGATGCGCTGGGTAAAGGTTTTACCGAATTACTCGATCCCAACGATCCGAAGGCACCGAAAAACCGCCGTGTGCGTATACTGACCTTGCCATGACACTGACCCGATTTATCCTTGGTTTCACAACCCTGATAGCACTCACGCTCCCGCCGGTGAGCCTTGCTGCACCCACGATGCTTGTAACGCCTGAAGAATCTGCCGCATCGGATGCCGCAGGTGGACTGCTTGCACCACGTTCGGCACCAACGCTTGGTGCACCTCGTATTGAGTTTGTCGCACCCGATTTAAAGCGTCCGATTGCGGTGCCAACAAAGATTGAGTTGCGTTTTTTAAGTAATGCACCTGCTGAACCAAAACCTGAAACCTTTAAGGCTCTTTATGGTGCTTTCAAGATCGATATCACCCAACGCTTAATTGGGCTTGCCAAGGTGACTAAGGATGGCATCAGCGTGAGCGATGCGGCACTGCCTTCGGGTAAACATCAACTACTTCTATCGCTCACCGACACCCTCGGTCGCGAGTCCCAACAAGTAGTCAGCTTCACGGTGCAATAGTGGTGAAGATCGTTCTCCAACTGCTCCTTCTTGCTTCGCTCATTTGGAGCGGTACAACCATTGCTCAAAGCTCTTGTGGTTTCTTTGATCCCAAAGTGACGTTTGCCGATGGGACAAAAGCGTGTTTATCCGAGTTTTCGTTCTTTTCAAGAAAAGGGCTGATCACCAGTCTCGAGTATGCCGACTATCTTGCAGTCGCGAGAGCGAACAGCAGCAGTTACGCGATTGCGGTACCTGCAACGCCCGAGCGTTGTCCTTTTGTGCAATTCACCGCATGGAACTGGGCTGGGCACGATGCCCAAGAGGCATTGCCCAAATGTAATCAGCGGCTGCAAGACGCTTCGCGGGTGAGCAAGGATTTTGCTAATTGTCGTTGTGATGTACTCATTGACTCAGGGGTAAGCAAACTAAGTCGCACAGAGCTATCAAGGCGCCTTGGTGCGTTTGAGCATTTCCTTGCCACGGGTTCTACGCAAGAGCAGACGCGCATGGCCGAGGCACGCAAGGAGGAGAAGCGTAAGGAAGAAGAGCGTCTTGCCAAAGTTAAGAAAGACTTAGAAGAGCAAGCCCGTGTTGAGTTGGCACGTCAAGAACAAGCGCGACGTGATGAGGAACTCAGAAAGGCTTCCAATGACGCGAGGCACGCACAAGAGCGGCTTGATCAGCAGCGGGAGAAGGAGCGCCTTGCCAAGCTTGAAGACGATGAGCGCAGGCGTTTCACGCAAGAAGTACAGCGTCTGGCCGAGGAGCGCTCTCGATTTGAGCGAGAGGTAGCAGCGCGCGAGGAGAAACTGGCCCGCGAAGAAGCCGAGCGTCAAAGGGCTGCACTCGCTAATCTGTCAGACCCCTCCCACTTTCGCAGCAAAGTTGCCCTTGTAATTGGCAACGCCGCTTATAGCGGTCAGTGGGCGCTTAAGAATCCTGCTAACGATGCTAAGGCCATTGCTGAGAGGCTCAAAAAGCTAGGCTTTGATGTGCTGCTTTACGTTGATTTGAAAGTGAGTCAAGTAGGCGAGGTACTTGCGCTGACCCATCAGCGGCTCAAACCCGGCGGTGCCTTTGTCTTTTACTACGCGGGGCATGGCGTTCAGCTGCGCAACAATGAAAACTACTTCCCGACAGTAGACGCATCGATTCGCACCCACTTTGATGTGCCCACACAAAGTCTTGCACTTCAACAAATTCTAAATCTTGCCGACGAAAGTAAATCAGAGCTGCGCGTTGTGATGCTCGATGCCTGTCGCAACAACCCTTGGCTTGTAGCCTCCCGTTCCATCTCCGGGGGACTTGCGAAAGTCGATGCGCCCAAAGGAACACTGATCTCTTATGCGACTCGACCCGGCAGTGTTGCTGAAGACGGTACCGGTCAAAATGGACTTTACACGGGGATGCTGCTTAAGCACATGTTCACGCCCAACTTGCCGATTGAGAGTATGTTCAAGCGCGTTGCGCGCGATGTCGAAGAAGCCTCAAGAGGGCACCAAGAGCCTTGGTATGAGGGTAATCTCCGCGGAGAGTTTGCGTTCGTTGTTAATCGCTAGAAAGCCAAGTATCTAGCCACCACCGCCTCCACCACCACCTCCACCACCACCCCCTCCACCACCTGATTGATCTTCAACACCAACGGTAGTAATTAAGAACTCAAACGGTCCGGGGAATGGGTTTCCGAAGGTGTCAAGAACACCGTTTGCAGGAATCGTGAGCTTGTAAGTGGTGCTAGGTTGCAGATCAATCACAGGATCGATGGTCAGTTGAACGCCAGAAATTAGGGCCTTTACCGCCTCACTCAATCCTGTGGTTGTAGCAAAAACAATTGTTGAGGACCCAAGCTTCACGGATTCATCAAAGGTAAATACAAAGCTCTGACTCAGGGGCACATTCACGGACCCGTTTTTCGGCGTGATATCGACAAGCTTGGGTGGCGTCGTGTCACTTGGCTTAGGTGGGGTTGAGGTATCTGCAATCACAAGCGACGCAGCCTTGCCCTCAAGGGTCAAGATCAAGGTTTCTGCGCCTTCGGTGGTCAGATCCGCTGCAAGGGGAACATTGATTAGAGCTTCACCACTTGAGCCAACCGTCACCTTGCCCGTTAGCTGCCCACCTGTGATGTCGGCACTACTGATGCCTTGGCCCGATAGCGTATAGCTCAGTTCGGTACCCGCAGCTACATTACTTGTCTTGATGAGAAACTGAGCGACCGTTCCCTCGTTGAAACTCGGCGCAACTGCACTTACGTTATAGGTCTTCTGTAGCCCTTCGATGATCGGTGCAATCCATGAGAGATCGGCAGCATCGGGTACGGGTACTGTCGTGGTTCCAGCGATGGTGTGGGTGGAGGCTACGGGTTCGGCGTAAAAGGCAACACCTTCGTCGGTGTACTTGCCTGAGGCTTTGACTTCAGCGGATTCGGAGGCGCTTGCGGTAAAGAAATGCCGATCAAGACTTGGGCTATAGAAACGATATACAGGAATTGCTGTCGTGGTGGCCTTGGTGGCATAGGCTTGAAAGGCAATACCTTCATAAGCAAAGGGCCACACGCCGGGTTGACCGTAGTTGGGGTCGGTGGATTCCCTCTGAATCACATCCTTCTCAGCCGCGTTGGTGGTGAAGAAGTGATGGCCCGTCCTGGTGTTATAGAAGCGATAGACAGGGGTTGATCCTGCAACGCCCGTATTGGCTACCTCAAAGGTGCTGCCTTGATAGAAGTAAGGCCAAACACCGGTCTCAGGCTTATAGGCAGCATCGGTCGATTCTTTAAGAACCAGAATCTTCTCATCGGGGTTGCTTGTATAGAAGTAAGCTTTATCACGACTGTTATAGAAGCGAAACACGGCGGGCTTATCATCTTGAACAATCCCAGATGCGGCAACCGTCGGTAGGTAGCTAACCTCTCGCGTATCGATCAGTTGGTCGTCGAACTTGATGTACTGCATATTGACAAGAAAATCGGCGCTTCCGAACTTATCGGCCACCGTCACTTGGCCCGCAAGATTGCGAGAAAGAACGTAATTGCTGGCAGAGCCTGTAAATAGCGCCACATCACTACCCAGACCCCCATCGATCAGGTCAACACCGTCACCACCACTAAGCGTGTCGGCTCCTGCACCACCCATTAAGGTATCGTTGCCGGCAAGGCCAGCAAGTAAATCGTTGCCATCGAGTCCCGAGATACGATCTGCACTGCTTGAGCCATTGACGGTATCGGGACCAAGGGTGCCTGTCTGATCGCTCCAAAACTGTTTATCGAGAATCTGTACCGAAGCTGATTTGTTTTGCAGCGCAAGCGTAAGCGTCTCGGTGCCCTCAACCACAGTATCCTCAACCGTCGGAATGCTGATTGTCGCTTGGCCATTACTACCTACCGTGACGCTTCCTGTGAGGCTTCCTGTGCCAAGATCAGCGGCGCTCACACCCGAAAGCGTATACGCAAGCGAGGTTCCCGGCGCCACGTTCGTTGTCGCGAGCAGATAGGTTGCTGTTGTCCCTTCGTTCACACTTTGTGTGAGCGCAGAAAGCTCATAGCTTGCTTGAGGCGGAATCGACGTATCAATTACTGTTGTAAAAGCCGTCACGCCTTGTACAGCAACAGTAAGCGTTTCATTACCTTCTTTGGTGAGGTCGGCAACAAGGGGCACAGTGATCGTCGCGAGGCCGTTTTGTCCAACAGTAGTGGTTCCTGTAAGACTTCCGCCAACCACATCGGATGCAGCAACACCCGAGAGGGTGTAAGTGAGTGACGTACCTGCGGCAACGTTTGTTGTGGTGACCGTGAACTCTGCCGAGCCTCCTTCACTCACAGATGCACTTTTTGCTGCAATCAAATATGTGGCGACCGGCGTAAGCGATGTGTCTTTGATAACCGTCGACGCCGATTTACCTTGCACAGTGACCGTAAGCGCTTCGTCACCTTCTGTCGTCCCATCGGCGGCAATTGGGATTGTTATCGTTGCTTGGCCATTATCGGTTACCGTTGTGGAACCAAATAGTGCGCCCCCCAACACATCAGAGCTGCTAATTCCTGAAAGACTATAAGTGAGCTGTGAACCCCTAGCTAGGTTGGTGGTTACAATTAAAAATTCTACATTTGACCCCTCGTTAACAGACGAAAACTTGGCAGAGATTTCATAGGTAGGGAACGTGGGGTCCGATATCTCTACTGACGCAGCTCTACCTTGAACGGTAATAATCAATGTCTCTGTACCTTCTGAGATCTGATCAACCGCAATGGGTACAGTGATGGTCGCTTGCCCATTTGAGGCAATCACTGTATTACCGCTTAATAATCTGCCTACTATGTCGTCTGAGCTAACCCCTAAAATTGTATATTCCACAACAGTTCCCGCAGGAACGTTTACTGTTGTAACTGTAAACGTTGCTGTTGAGCCCTCTATTACGGACGGCTTGTTTGCAGATATTGAGTAAGTTGCTGCTCCAAGGTTGAGCATATCAACAATCGTCGTTGAAGCAGTTCTACCCTGCAAAGTAACAATCAGGGTTTCATTACCTTCTGTTGTTTGATCAGCAGCGATTGGTACAGAGATTGTGGCTTGACCGTTGGAGCCTACGGTTGTTGTTCCAGAAAGTGAACCGCCAGAAATGTCTGATGCAGAGATGCCCGAGAGGGTATAAGCGAGAGAAGTGCCTGAGGTGACGTTAGTCGTTGAAACAGTAAAGGTTGCCGTTGAACCTTCGCTGATCGATGACTGGTTCGCATACAGGGAATAACTTGGAGCTACGGGAGTGATTGAAGTATCAACAATCGTCGTTGAAGCAGTTCTACCCTGCAAAGTAACAATCAGGGTTTCATTACCTTCTGTTGTTTGATCAGCAGCGATTGGTACAGAGATTGTGGCTTGACCGTTGGAG
>JBIKUM010000179.1:0-6736 GCA_044347585.1 Terrimicrobiaceae bacterium | reverse complement strand
TCGTGGGCGCGGTTCCCTCCATCTGCTTCTCCGCTGCCGAACAAAAAGGCGCCGCCTCCGCTGCGGAGGACTCCAAGCAGGTCGGGCACAGCGACCGCCATCGGGCCAGGACAGGAGATGAGGCGTGTGAGCGATGCCACCGATTGGAAGAGAATATTGTCGCACGCAGCGAATGTCTCTTCCGCCTCGGTGCGCGGAGCCGTGATTTCCGCCATGCGATCGTTTTCAAAATGCACGATGGCGTCGGCATGGCGGGCGATGCCTTGCATGGCCTCCTGCGCCTGCTGGGATCGGCGGCGTCCTTCGAACTGAAATGGAGTTGTTACCACTGCGATCACAAGCGACCCGTTGGCACGCGCCAACTCGGCGAGTTGAGGGGTCGTGGCGCTACCTGTTCCTCCACCGAGACCCGCGCAAAGAAAAACAACATCGGCACCCTCGACCGACTGGCGAAGTTCGCTCATGGATTCACGGGCGGCCTCAAGCGCCATTTCGGGATCGCCCCCGGCTCCGAGGCCGTGAGTTGTCATCGGGCCAAGCGCCGTTTTTTGGGATGCAACTGAAGCGTTCAGCGATTGCTGGTCAGAGTTCAGTGCCACCGTTTCAAGGGGCAGGGAAGCTCGGACGGCGATGCGGTCCGCGATGTTCACACCGGCATTGCCGATGCCGAGAAGTCTGAGAACCGGTTCCTTACCGGTGCCACGATCAAGCCAACGGGGATAGGTAATCATAGGAAATTCACATTCTGCCGCTGAAAAAGCCCTTCAGTCGCTCCAAGATCGACGCGTCTGGCATCTCGGCATGCACGGCCTGCGCGTATTTCGCCGCGCCGATGCATGTGGAGAGTTGGGGGTTTTCAAAGGCTGACATCGGGCCCGACACCGATTGCGCATGTGCCAAATAAACCGGTGTTCCTGGAAAGACGGATTCCGCCGCCTCGCGGATTCCTCGGAGGAGGCTGCAGCCGCCTGTGAGAAGGATGCCTGCTCCGAGGAGGTGCTCCGGAACGACCTCTTGAATGCGCTTGCGGAGAATGCCGAAGAGTTCCTCTAGGCGGGATTGGATGATCATGTTCAGCATGAGACGGTCGATATCCCTGCCGGAAAAGCCCGTGTCGTTCTTGAGCGTGATTTTGTCGCTGGCGGAAATGTTGTCCGTGATGGCCGAGCCTTCCTCGATTTTGAGTTTCTCAGCGCGGGCGATGGGAATCCGGAGGCCGATGCACAGATCGTTGGTGATGTGGTCGCCGCCGATCGCGATGACTCCGCTGTGGCAAACCGCACCGTCTTTGTAAACGATGTAGTCGGTCACACCGCCGCCGATGTCGATGAGCACAGCTCCGGCTTGTTTCTGTTGCTCGTCCAGAACGACCTGAGCGGAGGCGACCGAATTCACCACGATGTCCTCGACATCGATATCAAATTCACGGACGCAGCGGATCGCGTTCTGAATGCGGTTCGTCACGCCGTGGATGATGTGAAAATCTGCATCCAGCTTGGTTCCCATCATGCCGTGCGGATCGATGACACCCTCCTGTCCATCGACATAGTAGCGTTGGATGACGGAGTGGATGATCACATCCTCCTTCGGAATCCCGGCTTCCTTGGCTTTGAATTCCACGCTTTCTATTTCCTTGGCCGTGATGGTGGATTCCTCCGGCAGGGTCACGGAACTGCGGTTGTTGAAGCTCTTGATGTGGCTGCCCGAAATGGCCAGCCAGACGCCTTTGATCTCATGGTCGCTACGGTCTTCGGCATCAGCCAAGGCGTCGTGAACGCACTGGGTGGCGTTTTTGAAATCGACAATCTCGCCCTTTCGGACTCCGCGCGATGGACTTTCTCCCACGCCCAAAATCCGCATTTCCCCGTCGCGGTGGCACTCCGCCACGACAGCGCATACCTTGGTGGTTCCGATTTCCAGTCCGACGTGAATTTTTTCGCGGGCCATCAGTTTTTCTTGGGTTTGGATTTTTGAGGGATCGACTTTTGCTTTTCTGAAACGGGTTCGGGCGGAGCCGCCATGACAAATTTCACAGGCGTGTTTTTTGCCACCATGAGGTTCACTGATTCGATCTCGCGTCCGGTGTCGCGGCAATGTTCCAGCAAACGCTGGAGTTTCATCAACTGGGTGGGGAAGTCGCCGGAAGCAAATTTCACCCTCGCGTTTTGGTCGGTGAGGGCATCGATGCAATAGCCCTTGCTGATGTTCAGCGAGCGTATGACCAGAAGGGATTTTGCCTGGTCCCGGGCCTCGCGCAGAAGGGTCAGGGCATTCTTCAAATCATCCCCTTCGAGAAGGCTGCCCTCTTGGATTTTCTCCACTTTTACGCCGTAGATGATCGGGAGTTGGTGATATTCCTGTTGAAGGATGCGGGGTTTCATCAAGAAGCCGGAGTCGTCCACCAGGGTCATGGATGTTGGATCGTAAACTGCGGAGGAATCCGAAGACTTCGAAACCCACGCGACGGGAATGCGGCGTGTGAGGTTGATCTCGATGCGATCCGGCATGATGCGTTCGATCGAAACATCGGCAACCATCGGTATTTCGCGGAGCTTGTGGTCGATGCCTGCGATGTCGATGCGGAAGATGTTGTCGCCTGTTTGGATTCCTGTTTCAGCCAGCAGATCCTCGCTGGTCATGATTCCATCCAGTTCGAGTTCGAGTTCGCAGAGGTTGTAGGCGGGATTCGAGAAAAAGAATTTGTCCAACGCCTTGTTGAGTCCGAACCAGATCAGACCGCAGGACACAGCAACGATGAGAGTGAGCGCGCAGAACTGTCCGACAAGGCGCTGGCGTTTCCGCTGCGCCGTCTTTGCGCGCATCTTCACATTCAGGTAATGCACGCCGTTTGGCGTTCGTCGCTTGGTCGCGGATGATGTGGATCCTGATTTCATCACGGCTTTTTCTTCGCAAGCGACAGTCCGGCTATTTCCTCGCAGAGGGAGGGGAAGTCGAGTCCAGCTACGGCTGCTGCCTTAGGCAGAAGGCTCAACTCGGTCATGCCTGGGATAGTGTTGATTTCCAAAACACTCATCGAGCCGTCCGGCGCGAGCAGGATGTCCACGCGGGAGTAAACCTCGAGCCCAAGGGCGCGGTGCGCCGCGCGGGCAGTCTCCTGGACACTGGTGGACTCGGCATCCGTCAGAGGCGCGGGAACGAAGTATTCCGAGGCTCCGCTGGTGTATTTGTGATCGTAATCGTAGAAGCCGTCGCGCGGCACGATTTCCACAACAGGCAGCGCCTCGCCACCGATGATTCCGACCGTGAGTTCCCTGCCCGCAAAGAAACTTTCGACAAGCACCTCGTCGCCATATTGGAAGCAATCATCCAGCGCAGCCGGCAGCGCGGCGGCATCGCGAATGATGTGCACGCCCACGCTGGAACCCTGCCGCGGAGCTTTCACGACATAAGGCAGGGGGAGGCTCGGAGCCTGACCCTTTCGGATTTTCTCCCATTTCGAGGTCGGCACTCCGGCGCGGTCGAAGGCTTCTTTTGACAGGATTTTGTCGAATGCCGTGCGGCTGCCCTCGATTCCTTCACCGGTGTAGGGAATGCCCTTTTCATGCAGAATCGATTGCAATTGGCCGTCCTCACCGAAAGTGCCGTGAATGATGTTGAAAGCCAGGTCCACGGAGGCGGGAAGGGTGATTTCCGGCGTGGTCACATCGATTTCCTCAACGCGTGCCCCGGCGGCGCGCAGGGCTTTTGCAACGGCTGCTCCGGAGCGGAGGGAGACATCGCGCTCCTTGCCGGGACCTCCCATGAGAAGTGTCACCAATTTGTCTTTCAGAATGCCGGAATGCTGTTGCTTCATAAATCTACACCTACGATTTGAACTTCTGTTTCAAGCTCGATGCCGCGTGTTCGCTCGGCAGCGCTCTGGATTTCTTTGATCAGGGTCAGAACATCTGCAGAAGTCGCGCCGCCATCGTTGACGATGAAATTTCCGTGAATTTCGGAAACGCGGGCGCCGCCGACGGAGAAATTTTTAAGTCCAAGTTCCTCGATGAGTTTGCCTGCAGGAATCGCGGATGGGTTTTTGAAAATGCATCCTGCGCTGGCCGCTACGGGTTGGCTGGAGCGGCGCTTGGCGACGGACTCTGCGATCGTGGCATCGATTTCGCTCTGTGTGCCGGGTGTTCCAGCAATAACGGCTGAGAGCGCGTAGTTTGTCCGCAGCATGGGAACACTACGGTAGTGAATTTCCATTTCGGCAGGTGTGCGGGTGAAGATGTTTCCATCCTGGTCGCAGAAACGCACCTTCACGACCTGATCGAAGGTTTGAATGCCCATGGCACCTGCATTCATCCGCAAGCCTCCCCCGAGGTTTCCCGGAATTCCCTCCATCCACTCAAACCCTGCAATGTTCGCCGTGCGCGCCAGTGCGCTGAGTTGCTTGAATTTTACGCCCACACCCGCAGTGATCTCGGTTCCATTCACTTCATGTCGTTGGAAGTCGCCGCGCGAGAGGTGTGCCACCACTCCGGGGATGCCGCCATCGCGCACAAGAAGGTTCGATCCGCGTCCCATGACCATGAGGGGAATGTTTTCATCGAAGCAATGCCGCACGAGGTCGGCGAAGCCCTCTTCACTCTCGGGTTCAACCCAGAACTGGGCTGGTCCACCGATGCGCATTGTCGTGTGCTTGGAAAGTGGCTCGTAAAGTTTGATGCGTCCCGCACCCATCACGCGCTGCAGGGTGTCGCGCATTTTGAAATCCTGCGCGAGACGCTGGCCCGCCTCGTGGATGTTCCCCGCGCCGAGGCTCAGGATGAGGTCGCCATCCTCTGCCACGGATGCGGCGGCCTTGTGGATGTCCGAAATCTCGGGCACATGCGTTGCGGAGGAATGTCCAGCGGCGTGCATGGCATCAACAATCGTCTTGCCGGAAATGCCGGGAATCGGTTTTTCGCTGGCAGGGTAGATGTCGGAAACAAAAACATGATCCGCCAGCGCGAAGGCTTTGCCAAATTCGTCCTTTAATGCCTGCGTGCGCGTGTAGCGGTGGGGTTGGAACATCGCAATCACCCGCCCGTGTCCGCCGGTTCGCGCGGTGGCGAGTGTGGCGGCGATTTCCGTGGGATGGTGCCCATAGTCGTCAACAATGGTCTGGCGGGGCGATTCGTGGATGATTTCGAAGCGGCGCTTGGCTCCACGGAAACTCTCGAGTGCGCTGACGATCGATTCGAAGGACTGCCCAATTTCGCTGGCCAGGGCGATGGCGGCGAGCGCGTTCACCGTATTGTGGGCGCCGGGAATGTTCAGCACGACTTCGCCGAGCATTTTTCCGTCTTTGTTTACCGTGAAGCGGGATTTGAAATTTTCCGTGGTGAGGTTTGTGATCCTGTAATTCGCTTCAGCTCCGAGACCGTAGGAAATGGCACGGGGATGCGATGCGCAGACTCGCTGGGCCCCCTCGTCATCCGCGCAGTAAAAAACCTTGCCGGATGTTTGGCTGATGAGGCGTTTGTAAACGGCTTCGATGGCAGCGAGATCCTTGTAAAAATCGAGATGCTCCGGCTCGATGTTGAGAACGATGGCGTGCTCGGGGTGGTAGTTGATGAGTGTGCCATCGCTCTCATCGCCCTCGGCGACAAACCACTCGCCTTCAGAGTCCCAGCGCGCATTTGTTCCCAAAATCGGAATTTCGGCTCCCACATAGTGGCAGGGCTTGAAGCCTCCGGCCCGCAGGACATGTGCGGTCATGGCAGAGGTCGTTGTTTTTCCGTGCATGCCGGAGACCACGATTCCTTTTTTGGAGTCCATGATTGCAGCCAGCGCATCGGCGCGGCGCGCCAAAGGAAGTCCGAGGCGGACCGCCTCATCATAGGCCGGATTTCCCGCTTTGATCGCGGACGAGTAAATAACGACATCCGCTCCATACACGCACTCCGTCGAGTGGGGACAGTGAAAATGAAGGCCTTTTTTAACGAGGCGTCCGACCTCGGTTGTATCAACCTTGTCGGATCCGCTCACCTTGTGTCCGAGCCCCAGCAACAACGCTGCGATGCCGCTCATGCCGGACCCCGCCACCCCGATCAAGTGGATGTGTTTCGGGGTTGCTGCAGTTAGGGTTTCTCGCAACTCGGTGGCTGTCATTTGATGCCCTCCCTTACTGCGCGTTCCATGACATCAGCCACATTCTTTGCAGCCGACTCCGGGGTCATCTTCTTTGCGGCGGCTGCCATTGCGGCGCGGCGCGATGGATCGTTTAAAAGATTCGAAATCATCGCGGCAAAGACCTCCGGAACGATGTCTTTCTCCTCGGTCATCACGGCCGCTCCGGTCCGCACATAAATTTCGCCGTTGGCTTTCTGGTGGTCGTCCGTCGCGTGCGGGTAGGGGATGAGGATGGATGGCAGACCGAACTGCGACAATTCGCTGAGGCTCGACGCTCCCGCTCTTGAAATAACGAGGTCTGCCGCTGAGTAGGCCTCCTCCATGCGGTGATGGAACGGAGCCACATAATGCGAAATTTCATCGCGTTGGTAGTTCGCAGCGGCCAACCGGTCGTCGTTTTTTCCAGTGAGATGAATGATTTGAATGCCGGACTGTGCCAAGAGCGGGGCTGTGCGGAAGAGGATCTGGTTGATTCCGGTCGCGCCCTGGCTGCCGCCGGTGACGAGAAGAGTCGGGCGTGAAGGATCCAGGCCAAACACACGCATCGCATCGCTTCGCTCCATCGGTTGACCAAGATTTTTCCGAACTGGAGTCCCAGTGACGATGCAGTCCGATC
>JBIKUM010000505.1:0-7705 GCA_044347585.1 Terrimicrobiaceae bacterium | reverse complement strand
GTTTCCGTCCCCTTGCGGGGTAAATATCGTGGCGAATCCTGCCACTCTGAAAGCTATATACTATGCAGTTTTCAAGGTTCGATTTTTGCAGCTTACTTAACACTCGTTTACAAACGAACGCGAAAACAAATTGGAAACTTAAAATTGTTTTCAAAACTACAATATCAACAAAATAACCGAATATTGACAACAAGTAAACCTAAAAATACCCATTAACTCTTAAATAATTCTCAAAACCCCTAAAAACTAGCTATAACAACCAGCGACAAAAATAGTATGCACTTTATATTACTTAACATCTATAAAATCACAAAATCAGGCGGCTCATAGGGACGTAGACCGCCAAACACCTTAGTTCGTTGCTTAGCGATCGCATCCAGAGGATAAACCCGTAAATTATCCACCTCCAGATCTAACAACGGCAGCCAATATTTTTCTAACTGTTGATTCATGACCTTCTCATCCAAAGGACACTCAAAAACTGATCGCTGCACCCTCTGGCAACGCTGTTCAATCCGCTTCGCCAACTTCAGGCGGCGGCGATCATCAGCCACATCGTAACAAACTAACCACAACATTCTTTTATCTATCCATTGAAATAGCGAGATGATCGCAATGCGCCGCCCTTACTATCTAATTACATAGGGTTGATAATCAAGCGATCGCTCAAGCAAACACCGCCCCAGCGATCGCGCCTGCTCTATCAAAATCTGACTAAGCCGCAACTTACGATTTTGCGATGGATAGACAAACGACGCACTAAACTGCTGCTCAAGTTGCCGCAAAAATAATTTCTTAGCGATCGCCCCCAACCAAATCCCCACACCATTTGGGGAAGGCTCAAAATCTTCAGGAGCTAACAAATTTGCCTGAATAATCGCAATTACTGCCGCATCAACCACCACAGGACGAAACTCCTCCATCAAATCTAGGGCAAGATTTGGACGATAAGGCTGCATTACGTGAAAGAAACCCAAATAAGGATCTAGCCCAGCCAAAACCGCCGCCGCAAAGATTCTCGCTAATAAAACACCATAGCCCCAACTCAACAACGCATTAATCGGATCAAGCGGTGGTTGACGATTGCGCCCCTGAAATTGCCATTCCGTCGGGAAATAATGACGCAAAGCTTGATAATAAGTTTTCGCACAAATTCCCTCAAACCCCATCAGGCGATCGCGATCTAGAGGCGTTGATACATTAGACATCTGCACAACATAACTAGACATTAAATCAATCGCCTCGGAAATCTCCGTAATAGTGCCCCTAGTTGACCGATTACGCCTCTGCAAGATTACACGCTGATTACGGATTTTGCCCTCAATTAACCTTTGGGCGATCGCCATCCCAAAAGTTGAATCCACCACCTGATACTGCGCCAATCGCAACATCGGATTAGTATGAAAACTCCCCTGTAACCTGCCGCGAAACTGACCATCTTGCTTGAGAAATATCGTCTCAATACCCCGATCCATCAATTCCGCAATCACCACACTGGTTAACTGCACACCCGCATGAATCACCAGTAAAGATATCTCCGCTAGTCTAAAGGACTTGCGATCATTACTCCGACTAATCACCAGTGACTCATTTTTAAAATTCACTACTGTTCCTGCTTCCGTCAAATAAATCGCTGTCATCTTGCAGTCATACCACTGGATTTAACTCTAACCAGTTAACCAGCATATTGAATTACCCTCTTCAATTACCTGACATAATTACTAGGCTAATCTCATCACCTCAATAATATTCACCAGTCATGTCGTCATCATTTCTTAAATCGCTGATCCGCAATCGCACCATCATCACTGCTATCTCCAATGCCGCCGTCACTTGGGCAATCCTAATCATCGCTCCTCTTGGCTTATTTGCCGTAATCACCTGCACTGTAGGCGTATTTCTGAGCAGCCTGTTGATTGGTAATTTCAGCGATCGGGCTTTGTTGTTCTTAGTCGGAAAAGGCAATCGGCAAAATCTCGGCACTAACAACGCCACCGTAACCTTAGAAGCTAATCATCATCAGGATCAATCCGATTCCCAAAATCAAAGAACAGGAGTTGCCGAAAGCTCTCTTATTCAAGAAGAAATCAAAAAACTTCTGAAATAATTAACTCTATTTTTTTGCTATGAAGTCTAAAACCGTTTTGTGGAGCTTATTAGCTGTAATTGTACTATTGCCTAGCACATGGTTTGGTTGGTCAATTTATCAACGTGGTGAAAACGAAAAGATCTTAAATTCTGTATCTACAATTATGTCCGAGCCGAACAATGATAATCCTCCTAGCCTAGAAGCATTGCGAACCAAAATCAAAGATATAGAAATAGCGATCGGCATCATGCAGCGTATTCCCCCCAATGCCAAGGAACTCTATCAGCAAGCCCAAACTAACCTAAGTAATCTCCAAACTCGCAAGGAAAATTTATCTCAGTTACTCGAAACAGAGCTAAAAGTTCAGCAAGATACTGATAATGCTGAAGCCTTGGCTATTGAAGCGGTGAATATTGGCGCAAAACCTCGCAATACCGCCAAAGAATGGAATTGAAACCTATACCAAATGGCAAGAAGCGATCAGCATTCTGCAACGTACTCCCAAAAGTCGATTTATCAGCGTCCAAGTCGTAAAAAGTCTCGCTAACTATCAAGCAAGTGCATCTGTCGCTAGCACAAAAGTATCAGGAGAACAACAGGCGATCGATCTTCTTAGTCGTGCCAAATCCTTCGCCGATCAAGCCGTTAAAATTGCCCAAAATCCACCTCACTCTACAGAAACTTGGGCGATCGCCTATGGTAAATGGCAAGAGGCAGTTGACTTACTCGAAAAGATTCCCGCTAGTACTTCTGTCACATTATTACTGACAATACCACCAATGCTGATTTAGCAGGACGTGGTTTCGAGCTTACCAGTTACGCAAGTGGCATCTGTAACTATGTTTGGGATCGGTTATAGCGATAAATCATTCGCCGTGAGGCAAAACATTAATTGAAGAGGCTTCTTCAACCCAATGCAATAATTTGAAGCGTTGAAATTACAGACAAAACGGGAATATCTACGATGGAATTATTGATGGTGGCGATTTGGGGATTATGTGGTTGGGCTTGTTACTCGATCGCTGAATCTAAAAGGAGAAATAAAGAGCTTTGGGCAGTTTTAGGCGTACTACTCGGATTTATCGCCGTGATTATCATCTCGGTCTTACCCGCTATTGGTTAAATAAAAGCGATATCGCCATCCTTGAATTGGCGATATCACTTTTATAAAGTCTGCGGAAATTGCCTTGATGATGACTTCGATTTAGCGGGAATAGCCACAGCAATTCCTTCACGAATAAATCCACCAATCACTTGATTAAAAGCTTTATAACTATTTTCGCTAATTGGCTGAAAGCCATGAGCAAATAATGAATTGTTCCGAGTCTCTAACGAGTTGAGAATACGATCTTTGTAAGTCAAGAATAACTGCCCAAGCGGATCATCTGTATACTTAGATAGCAAATCATAGCTCTGAAATAGCGCAAGCTGTAATTTTTTCTTACTATTACTAGCTTTTCGGGCTTCATATTCAGATTGTAAGTGTTCAGGTAATTTCGCAATATCCACATCACCCGTCAAGATGCCATATTGCTTAAACAATCGTACCTGCTCCAATAGCTCAATCGCTCGATAGAGCCGCCCCACTGCGTCATCATAACGTTTTTGACTGGCACGGCGATTGGCATTCAGTAGCAAGTCTTCTACCACTTCATAGCCATGTCCCGTCATCCCGTCGCTGGTATCAAATTCTCTATCTAGCAAACCACGACTAGCAATCACCTTTTTGAGAAACAGTCCATAGGGTTGAATATTCGTCTGCTTCATATAGGGTTGCAAACGAGATAAAGCCACCCGATGTTCAAAGCGATCCCATGCATCAAACCCTTCGCACTGATCTAGCAATTCATCAATTTGTTTTGATTGTACAGAACTAAGTTCTGTACCTTGGATGAGGTTTTGTAAATCAGCGATCGCTGCCGTGTAATTATAATTCTGAAAATACACAGGTAAGGCTTTCTCAACTGTCCGCGTCACCACTAATCCCGTTGTTGCAGCTTTGCGAGTGCGCTCTCCTGACTCCACCTTAATCAGATTTTGCCGCGTCGTACTTGTGGTCAGAAATAGTGTAATTTCGGCATCAAGAGCAGAAGTAGCTAGAGCCACAGACATCGTTTTTGTGCCACCCGTATAGTCCGCCGCAATCTCAACGTCAGGATTTTCCAGTTTGACTTCACGAATCTTTTGACTGATCTTGTTGTAACATTCCGACAGGTTATCTGGTTCCTGAATCAATACCAAATCTCTTTCAGCATCAAAGCGATCGCCTAGCCCCAACTGTGTGGGAATATTCGGCAAAGCTTCAATTATCTCTGCCCCCTTCCTCACTTCGCAGGGCTTACCCTCTCCAATCACTTGTGATTTGCTCCCCTTCGCGCCATCGGAGCAGATAAAGACTACGCGATCGGGCTTTTGGCTACTAATAGAAGTGGCGATCGGCTGATGCGATCCGCCAACGGTAATAAATAAAATTTTAGTCATATCTTCTGAATGTTCCTTCACTGCTAAAAATTGATTTCTGTTTGTCCCATGCTCAAACGGGTTTTGATGCCAGTACCAGCAAAAGAGGCATACTGGACTAACAAATGAGTAACATTAGTCAGTAAAGGATCAACCTTACCGATCGCCTGAATAGTCACTTGACCAGTAAAGCCAGTGCATTGCCCTTGATAAATAGGAATTGTACTAGTTTTAATTTGATGGCGTGTGACTGTGACATAACTTGTAAGGTATGTGAGTAGGTCGTCACTGCCCAGATACACAGGAGCAAAATAATTCCAGCGCTCTAGCCAACTGCGAAACATTAGGCTAGGAACTGGAAGCGGTAAATGGGTGCGATTTTGGGCGAAGGCGGTGGGAGTGGCAAAATAAAGCTCATATTTTCTAATTGGTTCAGGTTCATTGGCGACTAGTTCTGTATAGAGATTCTCGTAAGTGGTAATTTCGTTTTGGCGATCGCTAATTACAAAACTTGCTCCCAAGAAATCGAGAGTTTCCCCCAAATCCAGATCGGAGATCGCCTTAGAAGATGATTCTTGTAAGCCGCAAAGTGTGAGGGTGTAATCCTGATTTGGCAGAAAGGTAATAAAATCTCCACGGCGATCGCAATGTCCTAAAATTCCTGAAAATGAAGTGCTAGGAACTTTCTCTTCACCCATCCGCAAATTTAGGCGATCGTGGAGGTCTTTTACCAAACTAAGATGATGCGATCGGGGTAAAGCGATCGGTTCAGTAACACTAAGTTGCCAAGTAGAACGAATTAACATAAATTATGTGGATTTAAACATAGCCCAACCGAGGACAAATTGAATTTCTCTTTTGAAATTTGCCACAGTGCGCCGTGACTTAGGCGCTTCAAAATTTGGAGCTTTGATGCCGCAAGTATCACGAACTTGGGAACGTAACTCATGGTCTAGTAATGTGCCGATCGTGGTTCCCGTCATGCCGCTACCCCAGCCGATTCTGAGGGCATAGGGACAAGTTTCTTTTTCGTAGAATTTGTGAATGCGATCGTAATCGAGATTGATTGTTTGTCCATTGGTATCTTTTGCATTGATATTATCTTTGACACCTTGCCAATAGTAATGTTCAAAGTTCCACTGCTCTTGAGCAAATTCTTTGCAGATTTTGACCAGATCGTCAATGTTCTGAAAAGGTAATTGCATATTTTGTCGATGTTTAAACCAAGACAACATTTCTTGATCGATGCTGATTTCAAACGGAACTTGGAGATTCGATACCATTTCCGCATAGATAGAAGCACGATATTTAGCTTTGTCATCGTTGAAATGACTGGTTACTAGCACTTCGGCAACTAGGGCTTGGTTATAGATTACGGTTTGGCCTTTAGTGTTCAATTTTGTAAATTGTTCAATGGGGTCAGTATCGGTAACATGGACAGCACGCATAATGTCAGTGTTGGGATTGGGGCGATCCTGCGTTGATGCTGCACGGTTTTGATAGGTTAAGCCATAGTTGGCAAATAACTCATCCATGAATTTAGCTCTTTGTCTGAGTTCACCTAAGTTATTTTTTAGCTGAGTTTCAATGCTGCTTATTCGGTTGCGCTGTGGCACTCTGAACTTGTCAGCGTGTTTGAGCAAACAATAGGTGATCGCTGTTCTAATTGCGCCTTTGATGGAAGTTCCAGGGACATATAATCTACCCATGCCATTACGCATCATTGGGCGCAATTCGGTAATTTTTTGTTCAGTGAGTCGCTTACTAGCTCTATATTCTGGAAAAATCGGTTTGCCGTCATCGGTTTCAGTTTCATACCAGCGATCTCCAAAAGCATTTTTCAAAAGAGATGTAATTTCTTGGCGATCTTCAATGCGATTGATATATTCCTGTAACTTGCCTTCTTCTCGCAATGCTTGGGCTAAGGCATCGCGATCAGGTAAATAAACGCGGTTTCCTGTTGCCACATATTCAAAGGGATTCAGCTTAGAAACCTCAGAACCAATGTGAAACATTTGACTGTAAAGTTGAAATTTCTTTACTTCTAGTTTGCGTTGTTCTCTGATAGTAGAGCGATCGGGCAAGGTAGTAATTTGAGTCATCATGTTCCCATCTAGTTAATTTTAATCGGCAGACTGACAGCAATTCCACTGCGATATATTTGGTGTTGCGAAAACTCAGGAGGTGTAACGTTAGCGAGTTTACCTCTAGGGACTTCACGAAATACAGAACCTTCTGCAAACATGATCACTTTTTTACGCCTCTGATTCTTGCTAGATGAGGTAATCCAGCCTCCACGCTCTTGTAATTCATAGCTAGAGTTTTCAAGCGAGATTAAATTATCATCATCCCAATACAGACTGATTAGACTTTGAGAATTGCCCTTGAATTTAATCAGTTTTTGCCATTGCTCATCTAAATCATGCCATGAGGGTTCAAATTGACCCGCACCGCTAGATCTTTCGCCACCAATCCCATCTTCACCTAATAGTTCAAGTGCTGCCTTGAGATCGTTAAGATCATTTTCTAAGATTTCATCATGAAACTTAATTAGAAAATATAAGCCAGATTTATCGTTTGGTTTAGAGCGGTAATGCACAAAAGATGTGTGATATAGATTGGTGGCGCGAGTATTGCGATCGATGGCAATTTTAGGCTGTTTGTCAATGTCAAAACATTTACCGTAAGAGTTTTCAGGTAGTTTCGCATCCTTATTAAAACCGCCATTCTGATACCAGCTTTTCCATGTTTCTAAATCCAAAAAATTAAGCTTCTTGTAGTCCTTAGCAATTTTGAGATCGTTACCAATAGGATAGTTAATTGGAGGCTGTTTAGGGCGCGGTAAAAAATAGGTGGTTTCGCTATCCTGTTCTCTATAAATAAAGCTAGAACTAAGCCGAAAAGGTAATGTTTCTTGATGAAAACGCTGAAGTAAAGTATCAACATTTTTCCCAAGACGGGCATAGGAAATCACTAAGGCACTAAACAGCGTGTCCGATCGCACTCGTTCGCTAGTTTCTTCCATACCAATGCCCAATTCACCAAAATGAGCAGGATTATTTTTGAAGTCTAGCTTGACTAACTTCCATTTGCTCATGGTTAGCCCTTTCCTGCTGGCAATAGGGCTTGAACAGCATTAGTAACCTTCGCAAATTC
>JBIKUM010000178.1:0-6746 GCA_044347585.1 Terrimicrobiaceae bacterium | reverse complement strand
GCGCGATTTCATGCGAAAGTAATCCATAAAATTCTCCCGAATCAAATTGCCTACTATCTCCAGAAAAGGTCAAATAAGCTTCATGTCGAATTTCGCGTTCCACCCTATATCCAACCCTCTTCGATGAAGACTTTAATTTCGATTTACAGCTTTCATTCAGAGCCCACAAAATCAACTCGCGACTTTTATTTAAACTTGCGACTTTCAAATAAAAGGGCAAGTTAAGCCCATGAAAACGCTTCGCTACGATTGCTCCATTGAGAACTTCCCCGGTTTTCGGGCTGATGCTGTCATGGGCGACACAGTTTACGAGGTGCTGCTGGAAACGAAGGACGCGAGGAGATTGCGCACCTCCTTGATGGACTTGAGCAGAGTCGTCTCCTTGTCCGATGAAATGCGGCATGCTGTGCTCGTGCTGGAGGAACCCGGCATCACAGAATCGCGTTTGCAAGAAGAATGGCAGGGGGCGGCCTCCATCATCAGGCCAGAGATATTCAGCCGCCTATCTGCGGGGATTCGGCAGTCGGGCAAATGGAGCGGTATTCCCACACCCCCCGCCGCGAGCGAAATGCCGGTGCTCGAAGAAATCCTTCAGCATGAACTCTCACAACGTCCAGCCGGGGCGAGCAGAAATTCAGAAGCACACTACGAGATTCTGCGAATCCTCATTCATCAATGGTTGCTCGGACGAGGCCCGCTCTTGATTGGGTCACTCATGAAAATCTCCGGGGCCAGTCACCCCACCGTTTCGCGCTCGCTGGAGCGTCTTGAGCACTGCTTGAAACGCCACTCGGATCGCAGTGTCGAACTGCGAATTTTCCCTCGTGATGAATGGGCGCGATTGGTTGCGGTATCTGATGATGTCAGGGCCACGGTTCGCTTTGTGGATCGCTCAGGCCAGGCTCGTTCGCCGGAGTCGCTGCTGCGCCGGTTGCGTTCACTCGGGCGGCAGGATCTTGCAGTAGGCGGAGTCTGGGGGGCGAAACACTACCAGCCTTCGCTCGACCTCATCGGCAATCCGCGCCTCGACCTCTCCATTCATTCCGGACGCAAAGTTGCAGACCTCTCGTTCGTGGAAAAGCTCGACCCAGCCTTAGAAAAAGCGACTCGACGAGATGAATCACCTACGCTGGTGATCCACACCATCCGCCGCGCAGAATCTCTCTTCCAACCGTCTGAGAATGAAATTCCCTGGGCAGACCCGGTGGAATGTCTCCTCGACCTGCACGAAGCCCGCCTCGAATCACAGGCGCTGGAGTTCCTCAGATCTTTTCCCGCAACCAAAGGCAGCCCGCTATGAATCCGGAAGAAATCGTGAAACTTATCTCGCCCAGCGCCGTGCTGGAGCGCATCGCCGCAGCCATTCCATCGGATTTTCGAGAAAACATCATCGTCATCGGCAGTCTCGCGGCGGGTTATCACTTCTTTGGTGACAACTCGAAACTCCAGGTCCGCACCAAAGATGTGGATTGCCTACTCTCTCCGCGCATCAAGGCCATCCCGACCGGAGAAGCCGTCGCTAACCGTCTATTTGCCGATCATTGGGAACTGCGCACCGAAGGCGAATGGGGCCATCCCGGTGATGCCAGCACACCCGACGACAAACTGCCCGTCGTCCGCCTTCATCCTCCGGGCTCTACGGAATGGTTTATCGAGCTGCTGACCGTCCCTGAGTCGGAGTCCGATCTCGGGCGGAAAGATATCCGCATCGTGACCTCCCAAGGCCATTTCAGCCTGTGCAGCTTTGGCTTCTTGTCCCTTGCAGAGTTTCAGCCTATCCACACACCTTTCGGCATCGCCATCGCCCGACCCGAAACCATGGCTCTCGCCAATCTGCTCCATCATCCCGCCATCGGCGAGGAACCCATGAGCGGCCTCATTGGTGGACGCCGAATCAAACGCAGCAACAAAGACCTCGGGCGCGTCCTCGCACTCGCTTACCTCGCCGAAGCCCGGAAGGAGGACTCACTGCTCGAATGGTCGCAAGTTTGGGCGGCGGCGCTGCAAAGTCGCTTCCCCACCATCTGGCGAGACCTTATTCCGAAGGTCGGAAACGGCCTTCGCCAGCTCGTCCAGCCCGAAAACGAAGCGGACTTGGACGAGGCACGCCACACCTGCGAATACGGCCTGCTTGTCTCGCAAGCACCATCCTTAAAGCTTCTGGAAGTCACCGGGAAAAGGTTGCTGCAAGACGCTATCGAGCCACTGGAAAAACTCGCTCAAGAATGATCGCCACACGCCCTCATTTGCCAAACTGAAGCCAAAGGCCCGGCGTGGAAAAGTCCCCTTCATCAATACGGTGAACGAAGTCACCCGCGAACGCGCCCAGAGCTTCCTCACCGACGACCACCTCCAGCGCGTCGTCCGCGCTTATCAGGTCTTTCAGGACGAGCCCGGCTTCACTCGCATCGTGCCCATCGAGGAAATCCGAGCGAAGGAAGTGAATCTGAGCATCCCGCTGTATGTCGGCGGGGAAACGCAGGCACAGATGTATGCGGCCACCGAGTTGGCGACTACGGCGTTGCCGGATGCGTTGGCGGGGTGGTTTAAAAGTTCAAAGCAGGTCCGCCATGAGCTTGCCTGCCTCCTTGGCGAGCAAATGTAAGCAACCGCACCGAAGACTAAATGATGACCATTCGTAACTACGAAAAAAATATTTATTGGGAGCTACCTGAGTAGTTACGAACTCAGAATAGTTGGCTTTGTCCTTGTCGTCTCGATTGGGTCCGGTGATGGGCATGATCGTTTTGGGTGGGTTGAAAGCCATAACGCTGGCTGTAAATGCGGTGATCCTCCCTGTAGGTTTGCTTCATCCGGTAAAGGAGGGACTGCATCTCCCGGATGGAGAATTTCTCAACTTCTCCGGCGACTTTTTCGACCATCCGGATATGGGCTGGTTTACGCCAACCAAAGAAGCGCGGGATGCGTCGCATCACGCGATTGGTGCGCTGAACCTGACGCTTCTGCTGTAATTCCCGCTCCAGTTTTTGGATGGCCTGGTAGCTATTTCGGAGGCGACTGGCATGGAGAGAT
Organism: Terrimicrobiaceae bacterium; assembly: GCA_044347585.1. Lineage (GTDB taxonomy): Bacteria > Verrucomicrobiota > Verrucomicrobiia > Chthoniobacterales > Terrimicrobiaceae > UBA967. The sequence continues at coordinate 3,713 of JBIKUM010000178.1, read as the reverse complement.
TCATCTTCCCGGAGGACCTGCAACTGCTTGGCCGAGATCTTCGGAGCGATCACCATTTTATCGCTGTCCAGATGCATTTCTAAAGCCTTCCGTAGTTTATCAGGGCTGGAGAGAAGCTTGTCCCATTTGCGGTTTTCCCGATCAAAAGCACGCATCAGATAGGTCATCTGGTTCTTATTTCCCGACTTCCGAGTGCGCGACATACTGAGTCCCACATAATGCCCTTTGGCCGTTCTGGGGCAGATGGCCACATGGGCATGAAGATTGTCCGTGTCGTGATGCAGTCCGTAGGCGTAGCCGATGGAATCCTTGGGATGAAACCGCTGCTGGAATCGATTCAAAACGGTCTTCAAAGAACTCCTCAAAACGATGTCAGGATTGATTCCGGCTCCAACCAATTTGTCGTGAAAAGCCGTCGACATCGTGAAGACCAAGCGGTGCTGGATCACTGGATGGGACGAAGAGGTTTTGACCTCCCGCATGTGCTTCATCCAGGCATCGCAGATTCTTTTTTTCCTCTCGGAATTGCTCAGAGCCATTGGCGAAGTCCGACTCCCGTCTGGATTCAAAACGATCCGATGATGGAGAAATCCTCCGGCGTGAACCTGGCCTAATGTTTCCTTGGAGGCATAGTCCGCGAACTGGTGGAGCTTCTTGCCGATCTCGTTCGAATTCGCGCTGTCTTCGAGACGGGATTGGTCCAGCCTTGCTGCGACGTTGCGTCCGGAAGTCTCGTCCAGATACTCCAAATCTAGACGCGATCTCCACGTCTTTTTGAACGGGAAAATCATTCCGTTTTTCATGTCATCATCTCGATTCGCTCGATGAGATAGTCGATTTTTTGTTCGAGGCGGGCGCTCACATCGGGATCGATTTTGTGATCCACTGAGGCTTCAAAAAGTAGGGCCTCCATGACCTCGGAGTTCTTGGAAAATCCAAGCGTTTTCTTGAGAGCTTGAAGTCGCTTCAGGCCCTCCGGAGAGAGCTTCATTTCGACTCGGCGGAAGCTTGGTGCATTAACGGACTGAATGGTCATTTTTACGAAATTGCCGGGTGGATTCCGGAGCGTGCCCGACACGCGCAGGAACAAGTTCTTTGCGCAGCAAAGGCGGAGCTGTGATTTTTTCCGGAAAAATCACTTTGCTCTGTTACATACAGAGCCCGAATTTCCGGGTTCTTCTTGGCCCAACGACGGGGTTTCCTTGGTGCCAAGTCGACGAATCTGGTGAGGGTTAAGGAGCCGATTGCCGAGAAACCGAAAGCGCAGCTGAGGTCTCCCGGTAATGGGCGTGATGAAGGCTGGTCTTTTAGCAGGGTGAGCTGATTGGACGGAGGAGGCTGGCACCGGGTGAAAGCTTTAGCGAAACCCAGTGCCAAAAGCGCAGCGGCTGACTCCGGCCAATGAGCATGCTGGGGGCTTCCTCGGAGGGGCAAATGCTCAAGCGATTGAATGGTGCTTCTTGGATAGCTCGGCGCTGAGGTCGATGAGTTTTTTAGAGGCCTGTTCCTCGTAATACTCGAGTGGCATGGTGACGCGGTCGGCAGCCTTAGCATAGGCGCGGTGGACGGCTTTGCTCCCATGTCCGAGGTGGGCCATGGCTTCGCGCTCGGGCATCCCTGCGGCCTGGGCACGCTCTGCCCAAGCGTAGCGGTAGGAGTGGAGGACGATGCCGTCGGGGAGTCCAGCCTTGACCCGTTTGGTCCAAAAATAGTTGCTGCGTTTGCTTTCCTTGAGCGTCACGAGGTGGGGGAAGATGGGGCCTTCCTTGGGAAGCTGAAGGAGAATCGTTTCGAGGGCCTTCCCGATAACGAGGCATGCATTGCCCTGACCTTTGGAGCGGAGTTTCTGGCGCTCGTAGTAGATCCTGCGGGTGGCCCAGTCGATGTCCTCCGCAGTGAGGCTGGCGATGTCGGTCTGGCTGCCGCCGGTGTGCCAGAGGAGTTCGAAGTAGAGGCGGTATTCCTTGTTTGGGGTGACTTTCAGGACGGACTCTCGTGCTGCTCGCGAGTGATGCCGCGTCGAGAGGCGTAGCGGATCTTGGGCCAGGCGCGGCGGGAGAGGACGGGCTTGAGGATCCATTCCAGATCGAAGGCGCGGTTGTGAAGGATCCGGAGCTGGACGTTGGTGGAAACTCCGGCCCGTGGGTGCGAGAAGACGGAGAGAAAGTCCGAAGCAGAGGTCTCGATGAGTCTCCGCGACATAAGCCGCCGGACCGGATGACTTTTCAGGAACTTCTGGAATCGTGTCTTGGTATTGCCGTCGTATGAGTTGTCGATGAGGCGAGCCACATCCAGCCATGTGCGGGTGCCAAAGTCGGGATCCAGCGTGTGGAGGTAGACCTTCGCGAGCTCCCGGCTCAGGACGGGCTGTATGTGGGCCTCATTCTTGGCCAGAAGGAGTTTTTGGGCCTCGGCCTTGTTCTTGGTGCCGAGGCTCTCCCGGGCGCCTGTGGTGACGTCCTGGGCGTAGTAGGTGCCGTGGGAGCGGTTGGACCGGCGGTAGAGCCGATATCGTGCCTGCATGGTGGATGTCTTCTATGGATTGTGCAGAGCAGCTTGACCGGATTTTCCCCTGCTGAGGTTCCCGTTCGGGAGCAATCTGCGAGTAGTCGCAGATTGGTGTCCGAGTTGGGTCTGGCAGCCCCCCGACACTGCCGAGGAGGGACACTTTTAGGGACACTAGCCCCAAAAAGGCCTTTTTTTGACCCCCATCAAAAAACCCGCACCTAGTATTGATGCGGGTTTGCGGGCGATTGAGGGTCATGGCGGAGGAGGTGGGATTCGAACCCACGGAACCTTGCGGCTCTCCGGTTTTCAAGACCGGCGCAATCGACCACTCTGCCACCCCTCCAAAAATATAAATAACACCAACTTACGCAAATATGACACGCTGGGCTACCAGGACCTGTTACCAGTCTGCTGCCACTTAAGGTAATTCATCATATGACGAAAGAAGAAATCTATAATCTCAAGCGCCAAAGAAGTCAGAGGCTGGAAGCTGTCAAAGAAACTATTCGCGGCATCACCTACTGGAAGATTTAAGGACTATATAAAGAGCAGAAAAAGAATACGCAAGTTTTTTGTCACGCAGCAAGAGTCCTTAGAATTTATTGCCAACGAAAAAGCCACCTCACGCAACCTTGGCGAGCGGGCGAGAAATATCCCAGGCCATCTTCATGAAGATGCACTGCGCGCCTTTGATATTCTGGAGGGGTATGATACCAAAAGATGAATGCTTTTGGACTCCTGCTGTATCGGCAGTCTGCGACCGCCGATGTTCCGCGATTCGGCGCTTATAAAGACGCCGCTACAAGAGAATACGGCTTGCTAAAATTCAAAACCTAATCACTACTGTCCGGTTATAAGTAAAACAGCTCCAGTTGTTTAATATTTTGACTATTCGGGTTTTTGGCGGCTGCATTCATAAGCAATTCATTTAAAGGCATTTTCTCAAACGGGTGAACGCTCAAAATCTGCAGGGTATTGCGAAGGCTTCCGGGCAGTTTTAGGCTTTTGTGAAGGATTGCCACCATCAAATAGAGCGATACCGCTATCCAGATTTGTGTCTTCACCGCATTGGCACTCGTTCCGTAGTAGTGCTTGATTTCCAAGTTGCCTTTGATCCATTTGAAAAATAATTCGATTTCCCACCGCTTTTTGTAAAGCTTGGCCACAGTCAATGCCGGAATTTGCAAGTTGTTTGTTAAGAATAC
>JBIKUM010000177.1:0-6751 GCA_044347585.1 Terrimicrobiaceae bacterium | reverse complement strand
AGCGCGGGTGCTGCTGCGGCCCCCACCCTGCTCGATCACATAGCCTTTGCCCAACTTCCACCCCTCCTCACCCAGCTCGAAGTCGCCGTTTTTTAGCAAAGGAGCCGAGGATGGTTCTTCGGCGTGAAGAGCGGGTGTGGCGAGAAAGGATAAGCCAAGAAGGCAAAAGAGTATGGATCGAGACATGGCGGGTGTGGCGAGAAAGGATAAGCCAAGAAGGCAAAAGAGTATGGATCGAGACATGGCGGGTGGTTTTTCTAAGGTAATTTGTGAGTAATCAGCCGAGAGCAGAGTGCCTTAATTTGATGCTGGGGCTACCGTGGCAGAAATATTGTCAATCCATCCCGAGCCTTCCGCATCTTGCTCACCCGTGCGAACGAATACCTCATCCCAAGTCGTGGGGTCGGTGGCAAAGAAGCCGGCGAGATTGCGGGCGGTCCCTTCTTTGCCAATGAAGAGAAGCTGAAACTCGGTGTCGCTGATTTTGGAGTCCCCTTGGCTCAGATCTTTCGCTGACACGCCAACGAGTTCTTTTGTGGCAAGGTTGATGTCCACTTTGATTCGATACCAGTTCGTAGCGGTGGCGAAGAAACCCGAATTCGGAGCAGTAAAAATCCAATGCGTCGCGCCGTAGTCCTCCAAGCGGAGGAAGAACGCGCCTTTGTTGATTCCAACATGGGCTGCTCCTTTGGATGCGGATGCACCAAATCCCACAGCGGCAGTGCAGGAACTGCCGGTGTCGCGCTGGGTGTCGAACTCGTAGGAGAAAATGCCGGAGGCCGGCAGATTGAAAGGCTCCCTCTTGAGCTCAGCTGCCGTTGCGTCTTGAGCGGCCGTGAGATTCTTCGCCACAGCAGGGGTCGTATTGATGCCTTTGGGAAGAGTTGAAATCGAAGGGGAATTCGGAAATCCTGCGCGGGCCCAACCCTCCTGGCCGATTAAATTGACATCGGTATTGTAGGAGTTGAAGTCCTCGGAATAAACCGGAGTGGAGGCCATGGCTTGCGAAGCAACGGCGAGCGTTGCAATCGCGGCAAGGGCACAAACGGGGAGTATATTGGGGCGGTGTGTGGTCATATTGATTTTGGTTGAGTTTGGTTTTGTTGAAAGCGGCGATAATAGCCACCGGGGGAGATTTTCAACATGCGCACCCGCGCAAACAAGGGTGAACTGTTTAAAAAAACGGACATCTGTTTAAAAAAACGGACATTTCTGGAAGGAATGCGGATTCCGCCTACACGCAGAGAGAAGTTCGAGCATCGATGAGGCTGCCACGCGAGTGACTTACACGGTCGGTGCCTCCAGCTCGTAGAGCCTACGGGTCGGAGAGACGACCATGCCCCCCTCTTTCGCGCGGCAGCGCGATTCGTGACAAAATCATTTGAATGGATCCGCCTACGCGCTTCGCAGCTACGGCGTGACATTGGGTTCATCGTCCTCGCATGACCCATTTTTCAGCCGCAAGGCGGCTCGTAATCCCCAGGTAGGGATCGCCAGGCCCTTGGCGTCCCAAACTTCAGCCGCAAAGCGGCGTCTCTGCTCGATACGATGGCGGCGTTGCCGCGCAAATGGGTCAGCGGCGGCGCGCCGACCCTACCTTGAATCAACGAGCGCGCTGCCGCGCGGAGCTTAAAGCTCCACCGCGAAGGATTCGAGGTCGGCGCTTGTAATCGCGGCCCTGAGAAGGTGCGTGAGTTTTTTGGCGTCGATGATTGTCTCGATTTCCTCACGCAGACCCTCTGGCACTCGCTGGAACCGAATTTCCAACGCTTCGAGGATATCTTGTTGCTTCGAGAAGATCAGACCTTCTTGGCGACCTTCTTGACGGCCTTGTTGACGACCTTTGCGGATGCCTTCTTGACGGAATTGTTCGGCGAGCGAACGCGTTTCTTCGCGACCTTCTTGACGGAATTGTTCGGCGAGTGACATGGCGTTTTTACTGAGTTTCGGGTTGCGTAGTGTTTTTAGTCTCCTGCGAAAGGCGGGCTTGTCAAGGTCTCGGTCCAAAATGTAGCGCATCAGCATCTCGAAGGAGGTCGATGACAACTGGATCAGCAACGATTCGTCCCAGACCGTGTCGTCCAGCAGAGCTTGGAGCTTTTCGGCTTTCAGGGCACGCAGCGTGAGGATGCCCATCGGTGTGCCAAGGATTTTTTCGAACGGCATCCGGAACAACTCCACGAGCTGGAATTCGAAGTCGGGGATGTGTTTTTTCATCTCCCCTGCCCCTTCGGGAATGTCGATGAGGTCAGCGAAGCGGGTGGAACTTTTCCACGGTTTGTTGTCCTGCGCAAGGACGAGCGGCAGGATAGGCAGGAGTTTCGTGGCTCCGGGATTGGCGCGGAGGTAATCGTTCCAGATGCGGACCATGTAGGTGAGCAGGCGCAGGCCGATGAAGGGGTCTTCCTGATTCTGGTGCTCGAAGAGGATGTAGAGAAAGGCGGGTTGGCCGTCGATTTTCGCGGTGAAAAGGAGGTCGCTCGAGGTGGCGACAAACTCGGGGTCGATGAAACTGCCGCTCGCCAGACTCAGCGTGCTCCAATCGATGCGGCGGGCGAGTTTGCGCGGGAGGTTAGCTTGCAGAAAGGCGCGCGCGTTGTCGGGGTCTGAAAAGGTCGACTTGACCAGCTTGTCGTGGGGTTGATGAAGAGGACTCTCAGGCCGGGACATGGTGGCGATCGTTGGTAACCACACGCGCCGAGTCAAAAGAATGAATGTGACGATTTTGACATTTTCGGCAACAAAAGTTCGACAGAATGATGGATGACAGAATCATTTTTTTTGGGGGTCCGCCTACGCGCTTCGCGGCTACGGCGTGACATTGGGTTCATCGTCCTCGCATGACCCATTTTTCAGCCGCAAAGCGGCGTCTCGTAATCCTCAGGTAGGGATCGCCAGGCCCTTGGCGTCCCAAACTTCAGCCGCAAGGCGGCGTCTCTGCTCGATACGATGGCGGCGTTGCCGCGCAAATGGGTCAGCGGCGGCGCGCCGACCCTACCTTGAATCAACGAGCGCGCTGCCGCGCGGAGCTTAAAAGCATCCGCAACCCTCTATTGGCTAATCCGGGATCAACTACGAGATCACTGGACGATTCACAGGGTTGAGTGGCGGGCGGCCTTGCAGGACTTCGGCGACATTGCGGGCGCAAGTGAGGCGCGCTTGCTTGCGGCTTTCGACCGTGCCGCCGCCGATGTGCGGACTGAAGACGACATTCTTTTGCGCAGGAAGACCGGGGTGGATTTGAGGTTCGTTTTCCGCGACATCCATGCCGGCGCCGCCGAGGTGGCCGCTGGCCAGGGCCGCAGCGAGCGCGTTTTCATCGATCACCGGACCGCGTGCCATGTTGATCACGATCGCGCCGCGTTTCATCAGCGCGATGCTTTGCGCATTGAGAAGGTGACGCGTCGCGGGCACCAAGGGGCAATTCAGGCTCACCACATCGCATTCGGCGAGCAAGGCCTCGAGCGTGCGGTAGCGCGGATCGTTTTGTCCGCTGGTGTTGTGGAAAATGACACGCATGCCGAAAGCCTCGGCGCGCTTGGCCACTCCACGGCCGATTTGGCCGAAGCCGACGATGCCAATGGTTTTGCCGCCGAGCAGCATGCCATCCCACGGGCCAGGCTGGAATCCATCCTTCGCCCATTGACCTGAGCGCACATAGGCATCGGCTTCGGGCACGCGGCGGGCGACTGCGAGCAGCAACGCGATGGTGTGGTCGGCGGCTGGCTCGCTGAAGGGATCGGGGCAGTTGCTGGCCCAAACTCCCGCTTCATCGAGTGCGGCGATGTCGAGGTTGTTGTAGCCGATGGCCACATTCGCCACGATGCGCAGCTTCGGCGCGGCAGCGAGGAGTTCGCGGTTCACCGCGAGTTCGTGCTGGTTGATGATCCCGACAAGCTCGGGCGCAAGTGCCAGAACCTCCTCGCGAGTGCACATCGGCCCACCGGAGGGGCCTTTGATGATTTCCGCCAACCCAAGCAACGGCTCGAGATGGTCGTCGGGGACATAGTTAGTGATGAGGATTTTAGGTTTCATAATTACATTATTCCAAATTTGTCCCACGACTCCTGGGCCTTCATGCCCCCTTTGATAGCCTCAAAGACGCGTTTTTCGCCACGGGCTTTTTCAAAGGCCTGGGTGAAGACTTCGGTTTCGATTTCCTTTGGCACGATGCAAACGCCGTCCAGATCGCCGAAAACAATGTCGCCGGGGCGCACAGTCACATCGCCGAATTTAATGGTGCAGCGGAAGTCCACGACCTTGCCGCGCGGGCGTTGATCCTGCGAATAACGGCCCATCGAGAAGCAGGCGAAATTTTGTGCCAGGATGCCTTTCGTGTCGCGCGAGTAGCCATTGACCACCGAGCCGACGGCTCCGCGATTCGTCGCTGCCATGCTCATCAGTTCCCCCCACAGCGCGTAGGCGGGTGAGGAACCGCTGCAGACATAAACCTCGCCGGGCTTGAGATCATCGAGCGCGGGAAGCATGAGGCCGAACGGACGGTTCACAACCGCACTCTGGCGGCCCGGGCCTTCACCGCCTTCATCGTCCATTTCCAGCACCGGCATGGCGCGACCGATCACGACCATGTCATCGCGAAGCGGTTGAATGGATGGCGGCAGGAATTGGCGTTTGTGGCCGAGGATGTCCATGATGTCGCCAACGACAGCGGTGTAGAGTTCGCCGCGACTGAGAGCGAACAACTCCTCGTCGGATTTCCAATGGGTATTCATTAGATGTAAAAAGTGCGGTCGGTCGGACGGGTGCGCAGGCCGGGATGGGACAAGAGGACGGACTCATCGATATCGAAGCCGAGTCCGGGACGGTCGGGCATCTCGAAGAATCCATTGGAAACCGGCAGCGGATGCGAGAGGCATCCGTCGCGCCACGGCACATCGTTCACCATGAATTCCTGGCGGAAGAAATTCGGCACGGTGGCCATCGTGTGGGCCGAGGCGATGGTTGAAATCGGGCCGTTCGGGTTGTGCGGAGCGATCGGGACATTGTAGGTCTCGGCGAGATTGGCCATCTTGCGCATTTCGCTGATGCCGCCGCAGCGGGTGATGTCCGGCATGACGATGTCGGCAGCCTGTTTTTCCAGCACTCCGCGGAGCATGAAGCGGCTGTGCAGGCGCTCGCCGACGCAGACGGGCAGTGTGATTTTTCTGCGGATATCGGCAATGGAGTCGGGGAATTCCGGCAGGGCGGGTTCCTCATACCACATGCAGTTGAAGCCGAGCTTCGCGAGGCGGTTGGCCATTTCCACGGCGGTCGGGCCATTGAGGAAGGCATGCGTCTCGATGGCGATGGCGACCTCGGGGCCTGCGGCCTTGGCTACGGCGGCGACGACATCGATGGAGAGTTGCTTTTGTTTTTCGGTAAGGCCGTTGTTGTCGCTCAAATCCTCGCCATACCAGTAATTCACATGGGCGAAGGGATCGAATTTCAGGGCGGTGAAGCCCTTGGCCACTGTCTCCTTGGCCTGGCGCGCGTAGTCCTCGGGCGAGTGACCTCCGCCGGTGAACCAGTAGTTCGCGTAGAGTTGGACTTTCTTCCGGTAGAGGCCGCCGAGAAGATCGTAAACCGGCATGCCAGCGGCTTTGCCTTTAATGTCCCAGAGGGCGATATCCATCGCGCTGATGGCCGAAAGGAGCGGACCCGCCTGGCCGAGCCAGTTCATGTCGCGATAGACCTTGGTCCAGAGATAATCGAGTCGGCGCGCATCCTGGCCGATGATGAAGTCGCCGACATGTTTGCAGGCCGCTTCAATGAGGGGGGAGCCGGGCCAGTTCGTGGCTTCGCCCCAGCCGTGAATGCCGGAATCGGTTTCGATCTTGAACAGGGTCCAGTTGTATTTGAGCCCTTCGACGAGGAATGTTTTGGTGTTTGTTATTTTCATAGGTGGTGGAACCGAGTGCACACTAAATGACCGATAGTGATGTTTCTTGCACGCGAATGCCTTTTTTATGCACTGTGCTGATAAATGACTAAGCGCTGGCATGAATTGGTTGCCGATGGGCACGCCTTCCACCTCTCCGTGGCTCTGGATGAGCAGCGCATGCCCATCCCGTATCACGGGCATGATTTTGCAGAGGTCCTGTGGGTCGAGGAGGGTAAGGGAATTCACCGCATCAATGGCAAGCGTGTGGAGTTGAAGGCCGGCGATATCGCAATGATCCGCCCGAGTGATCGCCATGCTTTGCTGAGCTTGTCTGGAGAGGTTTTCCGTCTCGAGAATGTCGCGTTTCCCCGCGACACGCTTGAGCGTCTGCGGCGCACTTATTTTCCGGAAAAGGCGGTGTGGTTTTGGGTGGATGGGGTTTTGCCATTCACGACAACGCTCGATGCGGACCAGCGCGCGGCCTTGCGCGAGGAGTGCGCACGGTTGAGGCATGCTTCGCGCGATCAACTCACCATCGACAGTTTTTTGCTCACCCTCTTTCGTTTGCTCGGAAGGAGTCACGAGGCCCACAGCGATTGCCCGGATTGGCTTGAAAATGCCATTCGTCGATTCGGATCAACTGATGATCTGGCAGGTGGCGTGCACCGTTTTTTCCAGCTTGCAGGCCGCTCTCCGGAGCATGTGGCGCGCACGATGCAGAAACACTGCGGCACTTCACCGACGGAATGGGTCAACGCCCGCCGACTGGAACACGCCACGAGGCTCCTCGAATCAACCACCCTGCCGGTCACCGAGGTGGCGGCGGTTTGCGGATTCGAGAACCTTTCCTACTTCCACCGTTGCTTCCGC
>JBIKUM010000176.1:0-6777 GCA_044347585.1 Terrimicrobiaceae bacterium | reverse complement strand
TGAAGGTGAAACACATCGACCACCAGAAAGGCTTCCTCACCGTCACCGGCGAGCGCCGAGCCGGAGGCCGCTGCCTCATCCTCTGGCGCACCCTTTCCCCCGACTCCAAAGCCGACAACGAGTCCCTGGACAAGTTCCTCACCAAGCTCGCCGTGAACCCAGCCGACACGGAATACGACTTCATCTACCTCAACGGCCCCCACACCGTGAACGACCCGCACAACAAGGTCCACCTCATCGAGGAAACCTTCCAGCGCCTCATGTTTGACACGACCAACTTTGAAACACTGGGATAATTTATGAGCGAGAGACGAACCTTGGATACGATTTCTTTGAGCGGCTACAAATCTATCTGCGAAATCAAAGATTTTCATCTTCTGAGCGGGCTGAATGTTCTGATTGGAGCCAATGGATCGGGAAAAACGAATTTTATCCGTTTTTTTGAGCTGCTTGGAAACATCATGGATCCAAACAAGGGTTTGCAGAACTACATCAGCGCGCGGGGGCGGGCGGATGCGTTCTTGTTTCGTGGCATGAAGGTCACTCCAGAATTGAAGGCTCATTTGAAATTTGGCCTGAATGAATACAAGTTTACACTCAAAGCTGCCGACGACCGTTCCTTGTTCTTTGCTCAAGAATCCGCCCCCTTCGAGGGGCCGATGTATGGCGCAATAGAAAACGATCAGGGCAGCGGGCACCGAGAGAGCCAAATCGCTCGCTTGCACGGATCAGCCTCCTTGAAATGGGTCTTTGAAACAATCCGCGACTGGCGCGTGTATCATTTCCACGACACATCACCATCGGCTCCAGTCATGGGGTTATCGAATATCGTAGACAACGATGTTCTCCACAGCAACGCTTCTAATCTGGCTGCCTTTCTAATGAAGATGGCACAAGACAAACCTGAGCACTATGCGCAAATCGAGGAGACGGTGAGGCAAGTGGCTCCTTTCTTTGGGGCATTTGTGCTCAAGGAGGTGTCTCCCGGCCAGACGCAGCTCCTCTGGAAAGACCGCTACTCGGACTTGCTCTACTACCCACACCAACTTTCAGACGGCACCTTGCGTTACATCTGCCTGGCAACCTTGCTTCTCCAGCCAAATCCTTCTGCCACAATTATCGTTGACGAGCCTGAGCTGGGCCTGCACCCGTATGCTATCAAGTTGCTGGCCAGCCTCCTCCACGATGCGGCACAGCGAAGTCAGTTGATAGTTTCGACCCAGGCCTCGCTGTTGCTTGATGAGTTGAGTCCCGAGCAAGTGGTCGCGGTGTGTCACCAAGATGGAGAGACGCGTCTGGAGCGCCAAAGCCCGGAAAAACTCAGTGACTGGCTCCACGAATACACGCTTGGCCAACTCTGGGAGAAAAACGAACTGGGAGGAGTGCCGTGACAAATTGGATTCGGCTTTACATCACCGTCGAAGGCCAAGCGGAAAAAGAATTTGCCGACAAGGCGCTGAAGCCGCATCTCGCAAGCTACGATGTCGATGTCCGGCCTTGTGTGGTCGTGACGAATCGAAAGTTGGGGAAGCGGGGCGGGATATGGAACTTTGACAAGATCAAAGACGACATTATCCGTCGCATGAAGGAGGACACGCATCCGGAAGCTCGCTTTACCACGATGGTAGACTTTTATGCCCTACCTCCAGAATTTCCAGGCTGGAACCAGGCGAGAAGGCAGCCCACTCCGTTGGGACGAGTGAAAGTTCTGGAGCAGGCTTTGGATGAGTTTTTCGGCGAACCTCGTTTCTTTCCGTTTATTCAACTCCACGAATTTGAGGCTTTGCTGTATTGCGACCTTGGAGAATTGCAGCGGCGGATAATCAACTCCGAGGCTGGTATCAAGGCGCTGAAAGCCGAGGTCGGAGAAATGAACCCTGAGGAAATCAACGAAGGGGCCAGCACAGCACCCAGCAAGCGAATCATTCGCCATATTCCGATCTATGAGAGGAATAAAGTGCGAGTTGGTGCTCCTGCTGCCGCTGCCATTGGTCTCCAAACATTGCGCAATAAATGTCCGCACTTTGGAAGTTGGCTCACGCGCTTAGAGAATCTCGGCAACCCATCGGCAATTTTTTGAGCTATGAGCACATTTGCCGACAACCTGATCCTCGCTCCGTGGGCCTTGCAGCAGCTCGGCATGGAGGACTTCGACCGCCTCTCTGAGGTGCTCCGCGCCCCGGAGTTTGAAGGCTGGTCGGAAGATGGCAGCAGCAAATATGTCCAGCAGCTTATCGCCCGCCTGCCCAAGCTGGGCCAGAGTGGCCGCACGCTCTCGGACGACCAGCTCCGCGATTACGACACCAACATCGTCGGCCACTGGAAGCACATCACGCGGAAGCGCAATCTCTTTGGCCAGACGCTCTACCCGCTTTACTTCCAATACCTCGGGCTGCTGCTCACCGAGATGTATCTGGACCGCTATTTCCAAGACCCGCCCGCGTTGCTGATGTCGCTCAACACCGCCATCTATGCTGCGAATGAGCAACTGAACGCTCGCAATCAGATGGAACGATTTGTGGAGGGCGACTTGAACAAGATCGCCTTCTGGATGGCCACCGGAAGCGGCAAGACACTGCTCATGCACTGCCACATCCGGCAATATCTCCACCACCTCGGCAAGGCGGGCCGGCGCAAGGGTCTGAACCGCATCATTCTGCTGACGCCCAACGAAGGTCTGTCGCGCCAACACAAGGACGAATTCGAACTCTCCGGCATCGAGGCAGAGTATTACGACAAGGACGGGGCCACGCTTTTCACCGGACGCGGCGTGGACATTATCGACATTCACAAGCTCCGCGAAACCTCCGGCGACAAGACCGTGGCCGTGGACACGTTCGAGGGCAACAACCTCGTGCTGGTGGATGAAGGTCACCGCGGCGCCGGTGGCGAAGAGTGGATGGACAAGCGGGCACGACTTTGTGCCACCGGCTTTTCGTTCGAGTATTCCGCCACGTTTGGCCAGGCGATTAAGGCGGCGACTGGCGCAAAGCAGAAGACGCTCACGCAGACCTACACGAAGTGCATCCTCTTCGATTACTCCTACAAGTTTTTCTACAACGACGGCTTCGGTAAAGATTTCAATATCCTCAACCTCGCCGTGGAGCATGAGGACGAGACGCGACCGCTGTATCTGACAGCCTGCCTGCTAGGATTCTATCAGCAGTGCCGCCGATTTAAAGATGGCGGTGCGGCGCTCATGCCTTATTTGCTGGAGTCCCCGCTGATGGTCTTCGTCGGCGGATCCGTTACCGGTCAGCGCCAGACTCAGGAAGACACAGACCTTGTTCAGATTCTCAAATTCCTAGCCGCTTTCATTTCCAACCGCGCTGAATCGGAAAAGCGCCTCAAGAAGTTGCTGGAACGCCGGGATGGTCTAGTCGCAGGCGGGCGGTCGGTCTTTGACCGTTTCTTCCCTTATGTCGAGACGCTGTTCACACCAGACAAGGCCGACGAGCTGTTCTTGGACATTCTCAAGCATGTATTCAATGCTAGCGGCGGCGGCCAGTTGCACATCGTCCACCTACAAGGCAGCGAGGGAGAGATTGGACTTCGCATCGGCGAAGGCAATCCGTGGTTTGGTGTTGTCAATGTTGGCGACTCCAAAAAGCTCTGTGACCTGTGTGCGGAACGTAGGTGTGACGACGAACATTACATTGTGGAGGAGTTGAAATTCTCCGGTTCGCTATTCGAGGAAATTAAGAAACCTGGCAGTGGTATCCGTATCCTTGCTGGCGCAAAGAAGTTCACCGAAGGCTGGAGTAGTTGGCGCGTCTCGGCGATGGGGCTAATGAATGTCGGGAAGAAGGAAGGAAGCGAGATCATCCAACTATTCGGAAGGGGGGTCCGGTTAAAGGGCTATAAGTTCAAGCTGAAGCGCACGAGCGCGCTCGATGCGCTTGATTTCCAAGTTGACGATGTTCCGCGTAAGCACCCGGATCACATCGCCCTGTTGGAGAATCTGAACATCTTTGGAATCAAGAGCGACTACATGAAGGAGTTCGAGGAATACCTCGAAGAAGAAGGTGTGGGCGACGACGAACGGCGGGAACTCATCTTCCTGCCGACCATTAAACTACCCGAGTTCGAACGCGGCGATTTGGAGTTGAATATCATCAAGCCCCGAGCCGAGATGCCGGATTTCAAGAAGTCAGTTAAGCTCACCCTGTCCAGCCTGGAAGGAAAGCTAAACAACATTGTCTTCGCCGACTGGTATCCCCGGCTTCAGAAGCAATCATCGGCATCTAAAAGCGCAGGAGCGACAGCTGAGCTCAACAGGGAGCCGCTGAAAGAAACCCACCTGGCCTTCCTTGATTGGAATGCGATTTGGTTCGAGCTGGAGCGGCATAAAAGGGATAAGGCTTATTACAACCTGCTCTTCGGGCCAACTGAACTTTCCGCGATGTTCAAATCCTCGTGGTGGTATGAACTCTACATTCCGCCTGGCTACCTCGACTTTCGGTTCGACCGTTTGGCGCTCTATCAGGACATCGTTGTCCACCTACTCAAGGGTTACGCCGACCGCTACTACCAATTCCACAAACGAGACTTTGAAGCGCCGTTTCTCGAATACCAGCGTCTAACAATGAACGACGATCTGCTGCTGAAGCAGTATCAGTTGCTCGTGAAAAAATCGGAAAAAGATTTGATCAAAAGGCTGCGAGATCTGAGCAAAAAGTTCGAGGCCGGCACATTTGAGGCAATGAACTTTCAGAAGCTGGAGATTTTCGGGGCGGATCGCCATCTCTACCAGCCGATCATTCACCTAAGCCACAACGACGGCCAAGAATCGCTCGTGAAGCTCGTCCCAACTCATCTCAATGCGGGGGAAAAGCAGTTCGTGAATGACCTCGAGTCCTTCTGCAAAGCGGAAGCCACAGGCTTACTCAAGAGCACGGAACTCTACCTTCTGCGCAATCATAGTTCCGATAAGGCGATCAGCTTCTTCACAGAGGCTGGATTCCGTCCTGATTTCATTCTCTGGTTGCTGACCGAAGACCAACCCGTCAAGCAACGTATCGCTTTTCTCGATCCGAAAGGGCTGAGGAATTTCACCGATACATTTAATAATCCAAAGGTCCAATTCTCGCGGCGAATAAAAGAACTGCAAACGCTACTGAAGAGAGGCGACATTCAACTGGAATCCTTTTTGATTTCACAAACCTTTCGCCATGATCTTCGCTGGCCGAGCCCCGTTGATCCTAAAAAGCAAGCCGATGCCAGCGTTTATCGTGAACATCATATCTTATGCGCAAAGGACGAGCCAGAAGCATATATCTACGATTTAGTTTCTAATCTTCAAAGCCAGAATTAATTAGATCTGATTTGCTATCTGATACCTTTGCTTTTTACTCACCGAATGCTGTTGAACAACTCCAGAGCAGTAATCCAAGGCTCGTTCAAATCTATGCCGGTATCCTAATCGGGAGCGATGCGTTTGAATCCGGCATACATGAGGCACATGAGCTGGAGGCCGGAGAAGGATTCGCCTGGGTAGGCTGAGAGGGGGTATTTTTGCTCGGCGTTCCGGTCGTGAAATTTTCTCCGCGTCTTGGTTGCTCCGTGAGAGGCTTGCGCAATGACGGGCGACCTCGATGGTGATCTCCATGACACGGCGTGGATCGAGGAAGTCGGAGTGATGTGGCGGGTAACGGGTCCAATTTTCCTTTGGCATCGCTGAGCAGAGGGCACCACAAAATCCTGTGTTCCTGTGCAGCGCGCTGCACAACCTGTGGGTATTATTGGAATCAATGGTTGACAAAAAAATAATAATAAAATATTCTGTCTACTATGACGACACCAACATTGTCTTCGATGGAAAATCTCTTCGGCGTCCGGCTCCGGCAGGCGCGGGAGCGGCGTGGTTTGTCGATGCGGGATTTGCAGAGTCGCATGCCGGGGGGTATCTCGGTGGCGGCTATTAGCAAATATGAAAAAGGGCAGATGAAGCCGACTCTTCGCATGGTGGAGGCACTGAGTATGGCGCTGGAGATGCCGGAGGATTTTTTCCGGCGTCCGCTCAAGGCGAAACTCGATGGCCTGAAATTTCGCTGCAAGTCGAGCCTGCTTGCCAAGGACGAGAGCCGGGTCAAAGGCGAGGCGGAGGATTTTTTCGAGCGGTATGTGGAGTTGGAGGATTTGTTGGGGATGACCGAGAAGTTTCAAAATCCGCTTGAGGGCATAAAAATCGGCGGACTGGAGGATGTTGAGAGCGCTGTGGAGCGGGTGCGGGCGGAGTGGCGGCTGGGTGAGGCTCCGATCCAATCGGTGGTGGCCCTGCTGGAGGAGCGGCATCTGATGGTGCATTTGGCGGATGCGCCGGAGGCGTTTGATGGCTTCGCCGGGAAGGCCGGGCAGCGCGATGTGATCGCATTGAACCGAAACTTTCCCGTGGACCGGATTCGCTTCAGCGCGATGCACGAGCTGGGACACATCCTGCTGGATGCGGCCATCACCCACCTTCCGGAGCGGGAGCAGGAGACGATCTGCCACCGCTTCGCCGGGGCCATGTTGTTACCCTTGGGGCGTTTTTTGGACCTCTTCGGCGGCCATCGCAAGCATGTGGATCTCCAGGAACTCAAGCAGGTGAAGGAAATGTTCGGCGTCTCCTGCGCGGCGCAGCTGAAGCGGGCCGAGGGGCTGGGGCTCATGGCAGCGGGCACGATGCAACGCGTTTGGATCGAGTGGAGCCGCCGGGGATTCCGGAAAAACGATCCCGGTGCCTGCCATTTCGTGGAGGAGCCAATGCGCTTCACGCTTCTTTTGCGCCAAGCCGTC